>JAQSXG010000442.1 GCA_029256785.1 Neobacillus sp. | reverse complement strand
ACTAAAACTTAAAATAGATGAATTGCAAGCTGATAAAATAGACAAGGTGAACAATAGTGAAAATAACCTCTTTTTCAATAGTTGACATTCCTTTCTGGCTTTCTTTCATTATAGATTATCATTCTACAAATACTTCCAGAAAACCTTGTTAATTTTCCTTAATAGAATGGTCGTCTTTGTTTCATTTGATGGATATAAATAACTTACCACTGTAAATGTATTTGAGATGGAACTTTTTAAACTGTGGCCCGTATCAAATTAGAGATATAGATTTAATGGGGGGATATAAGTGTTCGGAGAAATGCCTAAGTGTTCTATTTGCCGTAAAGAAATCAAAGGAAATGATGTTGTATTTGTGAAAATGCGTTACCAAAATTACAAAGGCATGACTGAAATAACAGCATATTTAAGAAATGAAGGTAGTTTCATTTGTGAAGATTGCTTCAATAAAAAATCAAATTGACATATGGATGAATTAAAGATGTAAACGTCGATATCGATGTCGATGTTTATATAAACATCTGTAATAACATAGACATAGATGATGATATAGATATGGTCAAAGAAGAAGACACTATAAAAAGAATCCGCACATCCTTTGACCGAAAGAACTAAAGACACAAGCACTCGTCTCAAAGAGGTTTGGAAGAATCGGTTTAACTTTTTAACAAATAAATAAGCGTATTCGAGAAAAATCTCGAATACGCTTATTCTTTTAACTGTTGAATAAGTGCTTACGATTTAAAAACAGGAACCTTTTTCAAAACAACACCAACCGGAATCGCTATACAGATTCCTACAACAATCTGAGTTAGATTTCCTGGAATAGAGGCCAATGGTGCAATCCAGCTACCGTATAGAACCCCTTCACAAACATAATAACCAGCTAACATCACGGGAACTGAAAGGATAATACCTAGTAAATTAAAAACAACACTTGTACCATTGCGACCATTTGACCAAGCAATTTTTCCAACTATATATCCCTGTAAGCCCCGAACCACAAAGGTAAAAGGCGCCCACAATGTCCAACCAGAAACTAAGTCGAATAACCCCATCCCAATAGCACCAGCCATAGCTCCTTTTTTAGGACCAAACAAGATGGAAGCGATAAACAGCATAGCTGTTCCAAGATGAACTAAACCACCATTTGCTGCAATCGGTAATCTGATATTTAAAAAGAACGTAGCCACGAATACGAGTGCAATTAACATGGCTGTTAGAATCAAATCAAAAGTTTGTGTGCGTGATCTTGATTGTGTTTTTTGCATAGTCATAAATCTTCCTTACTTTTTTGAATTTACTGATAACCTTAGCAAAAGACTGACGTTTTTAAAAGTATCACTTTCGAATAAAACGTAGGGGTCAGTTTGTAGAAAAATCGCAAATCCAAGTGTTGAACTATGATATGATAAAGCTAATTTTAAAAGATTTGGGTCTAGTTAAAGCACAGCACTAGATCTGAAACAGAATAAATCATATAACAAGAAGACAGAAAATTAAAAATCCCCTGTTGTTCCCATATCCTAACAAGATTATAATGACAAGAGTTACATATACATTTTCTTTGATAAGAGCAAACTTATTGAAAAATAAGGACGCAAAACTACGGGTCTAAATTTGTAAAAGGCCACTTCTCTTAAAAGATGGCTTTTTTATATTGACAATTTAATGAATAACAATAAATGGAGAATGTAAATGAATATCAATTATATTGCCAACCTATTAAGAAATCATACAAATATAGAATTTACAAAAAAAATAATTGATAGCGTAAGTGCGTCCATTTGGTACAGGGATTTAGAGGAAGGTTCTCTTTGGGTTTCAAGTGAGAATGCCAAACTATATGGGTATACACAAGAGGATTTTGAAAACAACTCCGAGCTATGGAAGGATTTTGTTTTTCCAGAAGACATGGACATAGTTGAAAGTCACATAAAAACGTTATTATCGGGCAGACCGTCTGATATTGAATACAGAATTATTCGTTCCGATGGAGCTATGAGGTGGATTCAAGAGAACACCCATATTACGAAAAATGATCAAGGAAAGGTCATTTTAATTACAGGAATCGTTTTTGATATTACCGACCGGAAAATGACAACGATACATTTAGCGGAAAGCGAGGAACGGTATCGTCATCTGATTGAGCTGTCACCCCACGCTATTTTTGTGCATCAGGAAGAAAGATTTGTCTACGCGAACCCGGAGGCACTAAAGATGCTGGGAGTAAATCATGAGAATGAGCTTTTGGGTAAAAGAATTCAAGAAATCATGGTGCCTGAAGACATAGATAGATTGCAAGATCGCCTAAAAAGGCTATTAAGGGGCGAAACTCTTCCTTTTTGTGAATATAAACTAAAAAGGTTAGATGATAGAGTAATAGATGTAGATTGTAATTCGGTGAGGATACCCTTTAACGGAAAACCAGCTGTTATGGTAGTCGGGAAAGATATTACAGAGAAGAAGAAACTCTATAATCAACTAAAAGATAACAAACAACGATATAAATCACTCATTGAGTTTAATGCAAATAGTGTCTACTCATTAGATGTAAACGGGTATTTTGCGGACTGTAACCATACTCTCGAACAAATGTCTGGCTACAGCACAGAAGAGATTTTAAAGATGCGTCTTCTGGACGTGGTCAAACCTGAAGAAAAGGAACAGGTAAAAAAACGGTTCGATTTAGTAAAAAAAGGGACTCCCCAAAACTTTAGAACTACAGCTTATCACAAAAATGGTTCTCTCATTTATTTAAACACCTCCATTGTCCCTATTATAGTAAACGGACAATTTGATGGTGCATATGGTATATCACAAGACATAACAAAACAAGTAGCAATAGAAAAACAAAATGAATACATGGCCTTCCATGATTATTTAACCGGTTTACCTAACCGAAATATGCTATATTCACGTCTTTCAAATGAGTTAACCGCTGCTGCTGAAAGGAAACAAAGCCTAGCTGTATTAATGATTGATCTTGACCGTTTCAAAGTCATCAACGATACATTTGGACATAACATGGGTGATCTTCTATTGAAAGAAGTGACGAAACGTTTGAAGTCATCTGTATATGGCAACGACCTCATTTTCCACCAAAGCGGGGATGAATTTATCATTGTTTTAGCAGATGCTGACAGAACGGTTGCTTCAAAGGTTGGCCAACGAATTCTTGATGTTCTTGCTGGTCCGTATAAGATAAAAAGCTATGATATGTTCACGTCTTCGAGCATAGGAATTAGTCTATTTCCTGAGGACGGAAAGACCGTCGAGACATTAATTAAACATGCGGATTTTGCCATGTATCAAGCAAAAAAAGCAGGTAAAAACAATTATAAGTTTTACTTTTCAAATGAGCACGAATTCAAGCCATTGCAAATCGAAGTCGATCTGTATAAAGCGATAGAACGTGATGAGCTGCTGTTACATTATCAACCAAAACTTAATCTGAGAACGGGTAACATTGTTGGCGTAGAGGCTTTAATTCGTTGGAATCACCCGAAGTGGGGAGTGATATCACCGGCAACTTTTATTCCTATTGCCGAAGAAACTGGATTAATTATCTCTATCGGAGAATGGGCTCTCTATACTGCATGCAAACAACATAAAGCATGGCAGGAAAAAGGGTTCTCACCGTTGATGGCTGTTAATTTATCAGCTAAGCAATTCGCTCAATCTAACCTCGTTAACACGATTACCACTATTTTGAAAGAGACAGGGCTTGAACCTCAGTATTTGGAACTTGAAATTACCGAAACCATGGCTACGGGCATTGAACATACCATTTCAACCTTGCAGCAACTTAAGAGTCTGGGTGTTCATATCAGTATTGACGACTTTGGAATGGGATTCAGTTCTTTAAACTATTTAAAACAATTCCCTGTCGATACATTAAAAATTGACCAATCCTTTGTCCAGGAACTTTATAACAACCCGAACGATGAAACGATTGTGAAAACCATCATTGCGATGGCCCATAACTTGAACTTAAATGTGGTAGCAGAAGGAATTGAAACGAAGGAACAGCTTGTATTTCTACAGCAGCATCTATGTGATGAAGGGCAAGGATACCTCTTTAGTCAACCACTGCCTGCACATGAACTAGAGAACATACTCCAACAAGTTCAACAAACCGTAAAGGAGTATGGAATTTCTCAAGATATGAACGAACAAATATGGGAAGAAGAACTATTACAAATAGCAAAAAAAGAACTACAAGATACCGTTCGTTTACAGCAGGGAATGATTTTGAAGTTTAAAAAAATCAATAATCAATTTATTCATACACTGTGTGATGGAGAATTATTGTACCGAATAGGATTAATCCCCTTTCAAGTGGTTGGAAAAGCTTTGCATGATTTTCTGCCTATTGAGCTCGTAGCAAAAAGGATACACTATTACCAGAGAGC
>JAQSXG010000441.1 GCA_029256785.1 Neobacillus sp. | reverse complement strand
TTCCATTCTTTAATAAGTTCAACCGTTTCTTTTGTTTCTGGCTGGGATTGGGTGATAAAGTCCCGATTCAAATCAACCCCTTCACCGTTGAAGCGGGTTGCATCGACGCGACCATCAGGGTTTTGCACCACGTTGAAAATAAGGATATTACTTTCTAAGATGCTTTTCGTCTCTTGGTCATTTTCTGTTGCAAAGCGTTCTATTAACTGAAGAAGTGCATCACTCCCGACAAATTCAGTCCCATGAATCGAACCATTAATCATGATTGGGACTTTGAAGTCTGGATTGTTCGCAATCCAATCCTGAGCCTTACCCGGATTCTTAAACATTTGCTTTCTAAGTGATTGGATTTTTCCATACTTTCCTTTAGTTGTTGGGTCTGCAATCGTTACGACATAAAGCGGATGTCCATCCGCTGATGTTCCACGAACTTCGACTTTAACACGGTTCGATTGTTTCTCAATAGCTTTCAGCTTTGTACCGATTTGCGAGAATTTCACAAATTCATAGTTTTCACTATTAAATTTACTTCCTTCCTGTTCCTCGTATACATTAACATTTGTCCATTTTGTCGACTCTGCAAATCCTGCTGTCCATGGAACTGTTGTTAATAGACTTACAGCTAATAAGCCCGCAATTTTTTTCTTTTTCATTTATTAACCTCCAACATGTATTTTTATTAATTTTTATGTATCTTTATTATGTAAAACTATTTTATTATCGAACGAAATAAAACACCATCCTACCTTTCACCTAAACTAGGAATTAATTTTAGCTAGTACTAGGACATTAGATATAATTAATTTTCATGAATAATCAGGTTTTATTTTTTCTCTAAACATAGTGGACTTCCCATGGTTCATAAACTATTCATTAGGGAGGGATTGGATGAAAAAAACAATACTGGCTCTGTTGTGTATTGGGGTTTTGGCTTTAGCGGGTTGTTTTAGCGACCCTGTTCAAGATGACCTACTAAACTATATAAACAAAGAAACAACAACGGCTGCACAACTCGAGGACAAAGCGATATCTGCATATGGAAGTGTTTCAGGGGTGAATTATCAAGATGACCAAACCCTCTATGATGCCTTAGTGACCGAGATTATTCCGGATTATAAAGAGTTTATTAAGGAATTAGAATCAGTGGACATTGAAACGGATGAACTGAAAGAAATACACGACATTTACCTTACCGGTGCAAATCATCAGTATAATGGATTTCTTAAAATCGTTGAGGCCCTTGAAAATCAGGATATAGGGATGATAGAAGAAGCCAATAAAATGTTAGACGCGGGCAGAAAGAATATTAATGAGTATCTTGATAAGCTGGATACATTAGCGGAGGACCATAATGTGGAGATAGAAAAGAAATAGGAAAAAGGCTGACACCTAAATTTAAACGTGTCAGCCTTTTTACTGAATTGGCTCTGTTAAACTTGTCTGTTGATTTGCGCTCCAATCAACAGGTTCTAAAAATCAACAGTATTCTTTAACAGAGCCATTGAATTAAACGATTGCCTCATAAAGATCATGACTTGTTTCAATAATGTATTCAGGTTTTGCTGTTCCGAGTTTAGCCTTATGACCAGCAATGTGCTCAGGGCTCTTCTCCCAGTTTTTCCAATCCTGTTCAGATTCCCAACGGCTAATAACTAAGACTTCCTCGTCACCACGACGAACTTTCTTCACTAAAACCTGCTTATCTAAAAAACCAGGTTGTTTCTCCAGAAGTCCACCACGTTTTGAAAACCTCTCCACGACCTGATCAGAAAAACCTTCTTTTACTACGATTCTTTTAATTTGAAAGAACATAATGTTACCCTCCATTTAGTAAAAGCCAGGCATTAAGCCCGGCTTATCATATTAAAATGATGCTTCGATTTCTTCTGCCATAATTTTCACAGATTTTAAACCGCCACCGCTTAGATACCAAGAGTCAGGGTTTAGGTAGATGATTTTTCCTTCTTTATATGCTGTTGTTTTTTGAACTAGCTCATTTTCAATTGTTTCTTTCGCTCCTGTTTCTCCACCTACAGCTTGAGACCGGTCAATTACAAACATTACGTCTGGATTTGTTTCCATGATATATTCAAAGGTAACACTTTGACCATGCGTTGAAACTTCAATTTTTTCATCTGCTGCACCGAATCCAAATACATTATGAATAATACCAAAACGAGAGCTCTTTCCATAAGCACTAACTTTTCCTTCATTTGCAAGGAGGATTAAGCCTTTTTTATTTAGTTCAGTTGCCTTTTTATTTAGCTCTTCCACATCCGCTTTAATATCTTTTACTGCTGTAGCAACTTCCTCTTTTTTGTTAAAAATATCACCAAGTAAGTTCATGTTCTTTTCGAAAGAATCCATATAATTTGTATAATCTAATTCAACAAATACGGTAGGTGCAATTTCTGCAAATTGATCATAAAGCTCTGCTTGACGTCCTGAAATAAAAATCACATCCGGTTGCATTGCATGAATTGCCTCAAAATCAGGTTCTTTTAAACTACCAACATTCGTATATTTTTTGTCTGCATATTTTTCCAAATATGATGGGATAGCTGCTTGTGGTACACCAGTTACTTCAATTCCAAGTTCATCTAATGAATCAAGAATTCCAAAATCAAATACAACTACTTTTTCTGGATTTGCTTTAATTACTGCCTCACCATATTTATGCTTAATGGTCATTTCCTTAGCTACTGGCTCACTTTTCGTGCCTGTGGCCTTTTCTACATCCTTTGTTCCACAAGCTGCTAATACAAGAAACACTGATAAAATAATTGCAAAGAAACTTAACTTTTTCATAAAATAATCTCTCCCTTTATTTTTTATTATGAACTAAAATATACACAGATACGGCAGCCATCCATTTGTTGGATAGGAATATCCATATCATAGATTTCCTTTAAAGCATCTGACTGAATAATCTCGTTTGTCGGACCGTCTTTAACGACCATTCCATCCTTCATCGCAACAATACGATCAGAGTAAACGGATGCAAAGTTAATGTCGTGAAGCACAATTACAACTGTTTTCCCCAACTCATCAACTAGACGACGCAAAATTTTCATTATCTGAACAGAGTGTTTCATATCCAAATTATTTAGAGGCTCATCTAGTAAGATATACTCAGTATCCTGTGCGATAACCATCGCAACAAAGGCACGTTGGCGCTGACCTCCAGATAACTCATCTAAAAATTTATCCTGCATATCCACTAGGTTCATGTACTCAAGCGATTGATCAACCATTCGTTCATCTTCCTCGGTTAACCGCCCCTTTGAATAAGGAAATCTCCCAAAAGAAACAAGCTCACGGATAGAAAGACGGACATCCATATAATTGGACTGCTTTAAAATAGAGACCCGCTTAGCAAACTCATTTGATTTCATTTTTTTTACATCAGATTTATCAATGAGTACTTCCCCTGTGTCTGCATCTAGCAGACGGCTAACCATCGAAAGCAACGTCGATTTACCTGCACCATTCGGTCCAATAAAGCTCGTAATTTTCCCAGGCTGGATATCAATCGTTACATCCTTTACCACAGACTTTTTTCCATAAAACTTTGACAAGGCTTGGACTGATATCATGCTGACTTCCTCTCCTTTAGTAATAAATAGATAAAATAGACACCGCCGATAAAGTTAATAATGACGCTAAGTGTTGTTGAAAACGTAAATACCCGTTCAACTACCCATTGTCCGCCAACAAGGGCGATGATACTCATGAGAACAGCACCGCTTATCAGTGTCTTGTGTTTGTACGTGTTGAAAAATTGATACGATAGGTTGGCAACAATTAAACCAAAAAAGGTAATCGGACCGACAAGTGCTGTTGAAATTGAGATGAAAACGGCAACAATAATAAGAATTTGTTTCACAATCAAGTCATAAGGAACACCTAAGTTGATGGCCACTTCTCTCCCGAGTGACAAAACATCCAAGTACTTAACAAAGCGCATGGCATAAAACATCACTAGAATGACGATGAGAACCGCCAGCCATACCAAATCAGAATTAATATTGTTAAAACTAGCAAACATACGGTCTTGAACAATTTGAAATTCATTTGGGTCAATTAGGACCTGCAAAAAGGTCGAAATACTTGAGAAAAACGTACCGACTATAATTCCTATTAATAATAGAAAGTAAATTGGTTGATTGCCTTTTTTAAATAAAAATTTGTATAGGAGAAGGGCAAAAACAATCATGATGGCAACAGAGAGTAGAAAATTTACCTGTTTATTCACAATTAGCATGTGTCCTGAGCCTAAAAAGAAAATAATTACCGTTTGTAATAGTAGATACAGAGAATCCAGACCCATGATACTTGGTGTTAAAATCCGATTATGGGTAATAGTTTGAAAGACAACGGTAGCGTAGGCAATTGTTACACCTGTCAAAACCATT
>JAQSXG010000440.1 GCA_029256785.1 Neobacillus sp. | reverse complement strand
GGATAGCCAATAAGTCCTAGCATGCATATAGAAAACATAATATTTAAAAAACTGACGCCCACGATTACTCGAATGCCACCTGTAACACCGTAAACAACCAATAATAGCAGAGAAATAGAAAAGAACCAGGTTGGAATTTGTGGAAACATCCAAGTTTGAATGACCTCAATATAATTTTTCATAATCACTAAAGACGCTATTAAACAATAGACTATGTAGAGACTATTCATCATCCTTCCGACCCACTTACCATAAATGTCATGATGAATGCCATAAATATCTGAGGAGCCGTAAATTTGTAACGTTTTTATTATAATAAAAACAATCAGATGAGTTAGAAAGCCGGAGAGAATGACTGATACCCAGGCATCGTGCTTAGCTTCCATGAAAATGATTCGCTGAAACCCCTGAATCCCAATTCCAACTTGTATAACATGAATTATAAAAAATAGTAAAAAGGTACTTAACAATAGCTGTGGTTTGGGTTGATATTGAATGTTAATCCTTGTTCACCTCCCTAATTGTTCATTCTTTTTCTTTTGCATCTGAAGGATCATATTTATTATCATCGTTGGGTCGAGTTTGTTTCGGTCTATTAAAAGTAAAATTTAGTGGTAGTCTAATTACACTGTCCTTCCAGTCAGCCAAACGAGGTGGATAAAAAGGCAACAGAACTGGAACACCTAGACTGGATTGTCTCAAAAGATGGATAAGTATAAAGCAGAAACCGAACATAATGCCATAAAATCCCCAAAAACCAGCCAATATAATCATCGGAAATCGCAAAACCCTTACAATGTTCCCCATTGAATAATTTGGTGTTGTAAATGATGCAAGGGCCCCTAGGGCTACAATAATAATTAATATATTACTTGTAAATCCTGCATCTACTGAGGCTGTTCCGATTACAATACCTCCAACGATACCGATTGTTTGTCCCACTTTAGTAGGTAATCTGGCAGCCGCTTCTCTTAATAGTTCAATAATAAACTCCATAAATAATGCTTCCAAAATAGGAGGAAAAGGTACTTTTGCCCTTGATTCACTAAGAGGGATTAACAAGGTTTGTGGAATCACTTCATAGTGATAGGTTAGAGCAGCTACGTAAAAGGCAGTGAAAAAAATAGAAAGAAATAGGGCGATCATTCTTAACATCCTTAAAAATGAGGCAACTTGCCAATTTATATTGTAATCCTCCATACTTTGAAAAAATTCTAAAAAAGATTGTGGACAAGCAATGGCTAAAGAACTTCCATCTACCAAAACAACTAGCTTTCCCCTTAATAGCCAACTACAAATTCTATCTGGTCGCTCTGTTAATACCATCTGTGGAAAAATAGATAATGAATTATCTTCAATAAGTTGTAGTAATACGGAACTATCTAAAATCCCATCTATATTTATTTTTTTTATACGGTCTCTCAGAAGGTCGACCATTTGTTTGTTGGCAATACCGTGGATGTGAATCATTGAAACAGTTGTAGTACTTCTGGATCCAATTTGCACCTCTTCTATACAAAGTTTTGGATCCATAATATATTTTCTGATTAAAGAAACATTTGTGGTAAGACTTTCATTAAAGGCAATTTGTGGTCCAATTACTTGTGTTTCATTCATCGCTGCGGATAAAGTTCGACCGGTATTAGATGCTATTCTTGCAAAAATTACCTTTGCTTTACCATCAAAATGAATGATGACATGTCCACTTAAAGCCGTCTGAATCACTTTATCCATCAGACTAGTTTCATCTTTAATCCCAACCGATAACTTCCCCATAATATTTTCAAAACTATGAAGAGATTGGTCTTTGATTTGTTCTATAATATCCTTATGGAGCAAGTTCATATCGATTAATGTATTTAGGTAAAACAAAGTAATTCCTGTGCCTGTTACTTTGGTTTCTATGATGTCAACACTGTGTTGCAGCCTCTGCCTAAATGTATTGGACATCCTATCCCTATTAATAGGGATAGTGTTATCCTCATCTTTTAATTCCCTTTTTTCTTTATCCTGTTTGGTAGTATTCGGGATTTTTTTGAAGAACATTTGAAGCTCCCCTTTAGATAGTAAAAATTATTCATCTTATTGTTCACCATTTACTACCAATTATTCAAATGAGCATGGAAACACAAAAGTGCCAGACACCTTCCATGTTTGGACGGTGTCTGGCACTTGGGAAAATGGTGCCTGACCCCAAGTACATTAACGCTTTAGCCCACAGGGGGTCAGGCACCTAAATCGAGCACTTTAACCGCTAAAAAAGCCAGGGAACCAACCCCTGGCGATTACTTACAAGTATTCTTTTTCTATCTTTAATGTACTTCTTACTGTATCGATTGGGCGAACTAACTTTTCAATTTTTTTACGTTTTTCTTCAAAGAATGGCGGTAACGAGAGTTTTTCACCAAGTGTTTCGTAAGGTTCATCACCCATAAATCCAGGACCATCTGTTGCTAATTCAAATAGGATAGATGGGGCTGCTTTTGTATATAAAGAGCCAAAGAAATAACGATCAATAAAACCTGAGTTTGGTATGTTGAATTCATGCAGACGTTTTTGCCACGCCTCTAAATCTGCACGTTCATCGACTCGGAAGGCTGTGTGATGAACGGTACCGAAGCCTTGTCGAGCTTGAGGAAGAACGGTATTATTTTCGACAATTACTTGTCCACCATTGCCACCCTCACCCATTTCAAATAAATGGAATGATGTCTCTTGCGCTACTTCTCTCATGAAGAAAACTTGCTCCAGCATTTCCTTAAAGTAATCAAAAGACGCTATACGAACAAAGATTGGTCCTAAGCCTGTGATTGCATATTCTAAAGGAATCGGTCCATTTTTCCATGGTGTTCCAGAAGAAACACCTTCATTCTGTTCATCGGAAATGAGCTGATATTGTTGATCATCAAAATCAACAAAGGAGATTGTCTTCTTACCAAATTGCTCGTTTATTCCCTTATGTTTTACTTCGTATTTATCAAAACGTTTGACCCAATACTCTAATGCTGCATCGGTTGGGACACGGAAAGACGTTTTTGAAATTTCGTTCGTACCATGTACACCCTTCGGAATACCTGGAAAATCAAAGAATGTCATATCTGTTCCTGCACCACCAACATCATCTGCAAAAAATAAATGATAGGTTTGGATATCATCCTGATTCACCGTTTTCTTTACTAAGCGCATCCCTAAGACATAAGTGAAAAATTGATAAATTTTTTCGGCACTACTTGTTATAGCTGTTACGTGATGAAGACCTTTTAATTGGTTCATTTATATTCCTCCGAACATTTAAATATCTTGAATTCATTTATCTTTAATTTGAGATAATTTTATCATAAATTCTTATAAATTGTCAAAGTCAAAAGAGAATGTATTCTGTTAAACCAAACTAAAAGAGCTAACCAAGGTATTTTTGATTAGCTCAACAAGAATTATTGATTTGCCTTTTTCACCCATTCAGCTACGGTTACTGTACGTTTTGCCTGATGTTTAACCGCCGCCTGTACATCTTCAATCATCTTTCCATCCTGCCCCACGGTAACACTTGTTCCATATGGGTTACCACCTGCACCAAATATAATAGGATCTGTATATCCAGGAGTTGCAATGATTGCACCCCAATGCATCATAGAAGTATATAAAGAAAGAAGCGTTGCTTCCTGGCCGCCATGTGAATTTTGCGCAGATGTCATCGCACTTACAACTTTGTTTATTGTTTTACCACTTGCCCAAAGGCCACCTTGTATATCAAGGAATTGCTTCAATTGAGACGGCATGTTACCAAATCTAGTTGGCACACTAAAGATGATGGCGTCTGCCCACTCAAGATCATCCGACGTAGCAATCGGTACATCCTTCGTTGCTTCGACCGTTGCTTTCCATACATCGTTTCCTGCGATAATTGAATCTGGAGCTAATTCTTGGACCTTTAAGACCTTAACTTCCGCACCAACCTCTTTTGCCCCTTCTTCAGCCCACTTAGCTAATTGATAGTTCGTGCCACCCATACTGTAAAAAACTACTGCTAACTTAACATTTGACATTTTTTCAGACTCCTCTTTTTATCAAATTCCCAAAACATAGGACGAAAAACAATTCAATCCACCATCTAGTATTTCTTTCTTCATAAATCTTCATACAATACAAAATAACTAAAAGAAGGTACAAAAAAAGCGTCAGTCCCCCACCGAAGTAATGCAATACTCCATTGGGGGACTTGCCCCTTTTTGACCCCTTTTATTCTTCTTTTTTTATGAGTTAAGTTTTCTCCCAACTTGTATGGGTATAACTTTTTCTTTTGCTTCGCGCCGTTTTTTAAGAAAGTAATGAAAGACTTCTTCGGAGGTTAGCTTGGGAGTATAACCAAAGTTTGTTTTAAGTTTGTGATTATCGAGTACGGGACGATAGCGTAAG
>JAQSXG010000439.1 GCA_029256785.1 Neobacillus sp. | reverse complement strand
TTGTTGAATCATCATTGTCCTCCTTGATGCACTTAATTAACTTTTCTGATGCACCTTTCTTATATATGAAACATGTTCGGAATAAATGCTTTTATACTTTCAATAGGAACATTTGTAGATAAATTAGTTATATAAAATGATGTAAATCAATTAATATATTAAGGAAATAATTGAATATGCAAAACTTAACGTTAATCAATTTCAATATTATGTTATAAAAGGATTTATAAAAAAAAGTGAAATTGAGTCATTTAGGAATCAAACAGATATTAAATTGAACTTTGTTTTTCTTGATTTAAAGGATGAAGCTAAAATGCTTAACAGCCTGGCTAGAAGATGAGTTATGACAATAAATGATTGATTCAAAGTTGGGGAATAAGATTTTTTTAAAATATTGAAACCTTGATTTATATCAATTAACAATGATAATCATTATCATATAATGAAGTGGCAATTGAATTACCAAAGGATTTAAAAACTTACTTGCAATCAGTTTTATATATTAATTGTTGGCCAAGCAGTACAAAAAGTGAAAAGAGGAAAACTATGCGATCTCTAGTATTTCAAGGATATTTGTGGGGATTTATTTTAAGTAAGGCAAACCAAACATTTACGATTAAAAGGTTAAACAAAGCTGGTAAACACCAAGAAAAATTAGAATTAATTAACAGATTTATTTTAAAATGTACAAAAAAGTTAGTCATGATATCAGGTGCCGATGTAACGGTATCTGGGACGAAAAATGTTCCTTTAGACAAACCAGTATTATATGTTAGTAACCATCAAGGAAATATGGATATTCCGCTGTTATACTCCACAGCTCCACAAACGATGGCATTTGTTGCTAAAAAGGAAATGGAAAAGATTCCTTTATTAGGTTATTGGATGAAAGAACGTGGGTGCGTGTTTCTTGACAGGGATAACGCTCGCAGTTCTCTAAAGGCAATTAACGAAGCGATTGAAAAGATTAAATTAGGTTACCCAATGGCAATATTTCCAGAAGGAACAAGAAGTAGAGGTCCATATGTTGGTGATTTTAAAGCAGGAAGCTTACGAATTGCAATGAAATCAGGAGTGATGGTTATTCCGGTTACTATCAAGGATTCTTACAAATTAACAGAGAAGAAAGGGATATATACTCCTGCAAAGGTTTCTGTGCATTACTCTGAACCAATTGATCCAAAAAAATATAAGGATACAAACGAACTAGCTACAGAGGTTCTAACTCAAATAAAAAAACATTTGTAATAATAGACAAGTAACAAGAGGTGCATTTAAAT
This sequence comes from Neobacillus sp., assembly GCA_029256785.1. Lineage (GTDB taxonomy): Bacteria > Bacillota > Bacilli > Bacillales > Cytobacillaceae > Neobacillus. The sequence continues at coordinate 3,919 of JAQSXG010000439.1, read as the reverse complement.
GGTGAAGCGATCCATTGCTTCGTATCAAGTGTTTAACGAAAAGAGATTTACAAAGCAAATTATCTTTAAAAATAATAATAGTACAATTTTTATTCTAAATTTTATTCCTGGCCAACAGATGCCCGCCCACTACCATCTTGGAGTTGAATTATAACTTCATATTCTGCAAGGTAATGGAACAATTTCGATGGATGGAAATAATCTTGACGTTCGTAAAGCTGATGTTGTTCATTGTGAAGGAACAGATAAATTAGCCTTTACTAATACAGGAATCAGGATGTTTCAATATATGTTAGCCTAAGTAATGTAATTCAAAGAGTATCCAAAGTATGAATGATTACTAAAAAAGTAAATAGCCCCCATAAAAATAGGTAGATTAAAAGCACTCGGTACTCCCTCAATTCAATTGGAATTGAACCGAGTGTTTTTTATTTTGAATTTTTTTAGTATTGAGGATGTAACTGCTGAGATATTACCTTTTCATATGCGAGACAGTATAGTTTTAGTATAATATTGTTAATAGACTCTTTTTCAAAAGGAGAAATGATTATAGATGCAAATTACATTCGAAAATATTTATACACTTGGTTATGTTGTATTTGAAAATAATCAATACAAACAAATCCATTATCCTGAAATGCTAGTTAGATATGATAGTAATTTTATAGAGTTTAAACAAGTTCCATCATTAATCGAATTTATGAATGCAGAGACTTACCTAAGGGATTTCCATTTGAAAAATGGCCAAAAGCATGTAAAGTTTTATTTTCCACCTAATGAAAAACTGGGAACAGAAGTTATTGATTACTTGAATCAATCTGGTTATAATATCGGTTTCCTTGAACTATATGCGATTCAGCCAAATCAATTTCCGACAGTGAAGGAAACCGCGGATATCGATATACAAATTGTGACTGAAGAAAATCTTAAGCCTTTTCTACTATTACAGTATCAGCATGATTTAGAATATGGTATGGAGTTTGCCAATCAAAGACAGGAATTACATAAACGAAATTTCCAGGATCAAAAGATTCAGCAACTATTTGCCTTATATAAAGGTGAATCAGCAGGCTCAGTAGATGTTATTATTTCAGAAAAAACTGCAGAGATTGATGGTTTAGTTGTGGATGAAGATTATCAGAGAAGGGGAATTGGAAGCAGACTGCAAAAATTTGTTATGAAGAATTTTCCGGATAAAACGATTATCTTAGTAGCCGATGGGGAGGATACTCCCAGAGATATGTATAGAAGACAAAACTATCAATATCATGGATATAAATATCATGCACAGAAAGTATACGAAGATTAGTTTGTCGGCATGGAGGAACGGGTATGGTTGCAGTACAGTCAGTAAAAATTGATGGGGAAAATTTGTATTTTTTTAAAAGTGCAATCTACATCTTTGAGTCAAACATGGGATTCACATTACAATTAGATGTTATTGTAAGTGAAGTGGTTGTGAAAAAATATAAAAAAGAAGAAAACCTAATCATTGAGATAGAATTAAATGATGGCAGAATCATGGAATCTATTATGCATTTAAAAATACTTCCGGGAGGATTGCCACAACTGAATTTATATTGTGAAATTGATGATATTCATGACTATCAGGGTTTTGATACGTTTCACGAAAATGATTCTTGTTTTCCAAATATTGAAGAAGGCATCACATTAAATGAAATACGAGAAGTGGAAATGCCATATGAAGACGTTCGGCTAAAGTTTACACTTCCAATAGACCAAGTAGAATGGATGAAAACACAAAAGAACAAAGCACTGAATGAAATGTTTAAGGAATTTATTTATGAATATTGGGAAAAACAGGAGTCAGAATAATTTAATTGCTTTATGAGGACTACTTTCTTGATGTTCCATAAAAGCTGTCCTCATGACAATTAAAACAAGCTCCAGTTAACTTTCTTATCTTTTAAATAGTAAGTCAACGAGCAGTCGGCAGTCATGTTTCCATGCATGCCTAAAAAAGGTTGATGATAATTGTGCTTTTAAAGCATCCATCTGCCTCGAATGTGTGACCGTTAGCAGTTATTCTTATTGCACAGATAATGGTACCGATAATTGTTCCTTCAAAGAATTGTATATTTGAAAGTACAGCATCTCCATTAATATTTTCTCCAATCGCTTCTCCTTGAGCCGATAAAATGATTGCATGTCCGCCACCTGAGACGTGGTTAAAGATTGGAAGGCCAACAACACTTGAATGAAACATGAAATTATTACCTGGATTATTATCGTCCTCATAGGTGATGTTGATAAAGCTACTTTCAGGTGTACAGTCTTGTTGACAAATTTCTGCGAAAACTGTTAGCAATCCAATTGAAGGAAAACGATCAATTATAGTGGTTATTCGAGCAGACCCATTGGCTGTCGCACTACATTCACACTGCAAATCCATTTATAAACCTCCGATTCAGTTTTATTAATAATTTATGAGACAGCTTGTCTCTTGGATTGGACAAAGGCAGAATTATAGTTGTGCAAATTTATAATTTGATTTTTGAACTATCATATTTAGGGATTTTTAAAATTTTATTATTAAAGGTTTCAATTGGACGGGTGATTACAGATGAAAGAAACGAAGAAGCTCCTAGAGGTAGATTTATATAAACCAATTCAAACATTTTTTTCTCGAGAAGGTTATGAGGTTTATGGGGAAGTGAAGGATTGTGATCTGGTTGCTGTAAAGGATGAGGAATTAGTTGTCGTAGAATTAAAGCTAACTTTAAGTGTCGATCTTCTTATCCAAGCGGCAAAACGACAGCGGATAACGGATCAAGTTTATATTGCCATTCCCAAACCAAAACAACGCCTGCGGTCGAAGGCATGGACGGATAAATGTCACTTGGTTAGACGGTTAGAGTTGGGGTTGATAATTGTTTCATTTTCAGGTGGCCGTGCAAAATCAGAAGTAGTTTTTCACCCAACTCCATTTAATCGAAAAAAGAATTGTGGTCAGAGTAAGCTAAAGAGAAAAGCAATCATGAATGAAATTACTGGTCGCAGTGCCGACTTCAATGTAGGAAACTGTATTCAAATAGCCTGTTTTCTAGAAAGAGAAGGTCCGTTATCACCCAAGTTGTTGAAAAACATGGGAACGGGTGATAAAACATCATCCATTTTGACTAAGAATTATTATGGTTGGTTTGAAAGAATTAAACGTGGAACCTATGCTCTTACTGAAAAGGGACGTCATGAAATAAACGATTCTCCGGAGTTAGTGAAATATTATCAAGAAAAGCAGACTGACAGATAGATGCCAGTCTGCTTTTTTAATTATAAAAATTACCCCGTTATATCCCGGTTGTTTAACCGATGAATCCAATAATTGCTAATACAATGGATAGTAGTGTAAGAGTAATAATCGGCATAAATTGCATGTTTTCCACCGGTATTTGGGGGATATGTTCAAAGACTGAAAGTTTATTCATCCACTCAGGAAAATTAAGTAATACGCTAAGATAGACTACAACAAAACAATAGACAACATAAAACCATACAAATCCAGCTGCCTTTGGAAGGGCACCGACAATTAAAACAGCTAAACCTATTACAACCCACATGGCAGGTAAATAGACGATTGCAGAACCGAAAGTTGAGCTAAATGACACGCCTTCATCCATCAGGGAATTTCCCACAGACCATAAGCCAATCGCAACGAGGGACTGCATGACAAAACTGACGACAACACCTAAGCCACAATAATTTGCCATAACAAATGTACGTGAAACAGCACGACTGAAAAAATGTTCGGTACGATTTTTGCTTTCTTCCGTCTTCAATTTTAGAACGATTAGTACTGCAGGAATGGTGCTTATCAACGACATGATGGCCATTAGCAAGCCAACAAACTGTTCTGTCATTGAAACGTCGGGTTCATTTGCTAAAAAGGCTTTCATGATTT
>JAQSXG010000438.1 GCA_029256785.1 Neobacillus sp. | reverse complement strand
TTGTATTCATTGTCAACTCAGCGCATGTCGAGTGCGTGGCTAAGCTTGTTCAAAATTAATACCAAAGAGCCAAGTATCCTAAAAGGATTGGCTTTTTTTTGTTTCTATACTCCTGTGGAATAAAATGTCTGTGAAACAAGATTTTTCGAGGAGTGACAGGCACCAAGAATCAAGAGGATAATTAAAAAGGTTCAAGAATAACTAAATAAATACCGATTATTTCCTTTTTATTAATGGTAAAATTAACATGTATAGCAAGGGTTGCTTTTGTAATTTCAGGAATAGCTTATTTAATATAAAAATGTGTAGGTGAGTGTTGTGATAATAAATTTTGATTTTCCTTTTAATGCTATAGCCATACTAATTGGAATCTTAGCATGGAGTGTTATTGTTTTTTTTGCCTATCGAATCTATCAAAAACAAAAGGGAAATCCTAAGATATGGAAGATTATAATTGTATTCTTTATTGGGCTTTTTTCTTTTTCATTTAAATGGAGTATGTTTGATACGATGATTAAGATCCCCATTTTACCTCTTGGTGTATGGATATTGTATTTTGTTCTTAAAGGAAAGGGTGACAGGTGGCAAACTTACCGATCCTTTGCCTGGTTAGGATTTTTAGCGAATTTTATTATTCTCCTGTCAACTTTAGTAGTAATACCAATCCATCATGTGATCTACCACGAAAATGAACTTTCTACATATATCTCAACTGTTGAGAATGCTACTATTAATCCTATTCATCCTTCTGCAGAGAATCTTACATTAAATAAAGGAAAATTATTGGAGAAGCTCCACGAAATGAAACAAGAAACGATTTATAGTGATCAGTGGTACGCAGAGACATATATGAATGCTGAATCAACAAATAGGAAGGAACGGTTCCCTTATCAGCTCATAGGCACTTCACCTAAATGGGGAAGTGGCTTCCAAACCATTATTTATCTTGAAGAGGATGGAAAGGGAATCCTACTATCAACATCTAAAAAACAACTTTATTTTCGCTCAGAAATTTCACTAATTGAGGAGGGCGAATAAAAATGGCAAAAAGAAAGACATGGATACTTGCAGGATTAGGTGGACTCGGTTTACTGGCATCCTTCATGATATTTTGGTTTTATTTTGCAAAGCCTGTTTCTTTTCCAACAAATGGACAATTAGTAAAAGAGATTAATAGTGTCTTTCCAGAAGCGTCAGCAAGTGTCATTCAAGACGCAATCCCAGTCGATGAACGCCATGTGGTAGTTCCTTTTATATCGAATGGAGATAATTATGGACTAAGTTACTGGGTTTGGAAAAGGCATAAATGGACGGTTGCAACGATTGATGCAAAGGGGGGTCCAAAGATATGGAAGATTAATAGAAAAGATCCTTCAGCTTATCATTTGGTTTGGAATATTCACCCTAAAGATCAAGTGAGTTCTATTACCTATTATTTAATCAGAGACAGGGGTTATCAAATTACAGAGGGGATAGAGAATTATATTCCAAGAGTGCAAATGGAGAAGAAAGTGCCTCTCCAAGAAAATTCTTATGGAGTGATGGAACTTCCTGATGAATGGACTGGGTTTATGAATGCGGTCATAGAAGTAGAATCAACGCAAAAACCTAATCTGTTTTTCAATCATTTCTTCCCTGAACGAAATATGTTTTTGGGTTGGATTCCATATGATCAATCGAATAAAGAAACCTTTCCAGAAGGTTCCGTAAATGGAAACGGATATTCAAATGGTAATCTGGTCATTGATTATATGATGTTATTGAGTAAAGGAGACTTGGAGCTTCCGTAATTTTCCTTCAAAAAGGGATAACGTTTTTCTTATGAAATTAATTTAATGATTGGGTGATAGAATAATGACGAATTGGTTGTATACATTTTATTTGTTTGTGCTTGGAGTAATATCTTTCTTCACAGGTGAAGTTGTTACTTTTATAATGTTGGGTGTTATATTAATTAGTCTTAATAATATTCATTCAACATTAAAGGAGATCCTAAAAGTAAAGAAAGAAAAGAATAGCTAACGGCTGCAAAAATTGCAAATCAATTAAAGAAATTCTTTTGAAACTGTCATTCCATGGGCAGTTTTTTTATTGCCAATAATCGAAAATTGCCTTTTGATTAAGGAATATATTGCATAATTGAACAAATAAAAAAATAACACTTTTTATGTGTAAACATTTATGCCGAATCTACGTTTTATATGTGTAAGGAGGGGAGTCAGTGAAAGAAATAGAGATGCAGCCACTATTGGAAGATAAGATGAAAACGATCTATAAATATTTAGTGAAGATCGGTGCAGATTCAGGCGACGCAGAGGACATAGTTCAAGAGACTGTATATAAATTCTACCTTAATATTGAATCTATTGATCCTAAAAAAGCATCCAGTTGGCTTTTTCGAGTGGCTGTAAATCAATATTTTGATATTTGCCGAAGAAGAAAAAGGCAAGTTTTTGTTTCTGTTGATGAAACCTTTTTAAAAGATGAATCAGTCTTACCCGAAGATAAAATTGTACATAAAGAAAATAAACGAGAGATTGAACATGTTCTAAATCAAATGAAGCCTCTGTACAAAAATTTACTGGTTTTAAAATACTCGGTGGGCTTAAGTTATGAAGAAATCGCTGATACCTTAGACATAAAAATGGGAACATTAAAAACTTATTTGTTTCGTGCAAGAGAAAGTTTTAAGTCGATATATGGGAGGGAATTTCAAAATGACAAAACCAAATGATGATGAAATGGAGTTTGAGGCAGTTTTCGAAATGGACGACAATAAATTTCAAGAAGCCGTCAAAAAAGCGAAGAAGAAAATCGCTAATAGAAATATTATTATCTCGGTGCTGGTTTCCTTGGGTGTATTAATTATTTTAATTGTTGGTTGGTTATCGTTAATGGGGTTAAGCCAAGCAGTGGCAATTCAAGATGAAAGAATGTATAGCCAAATTAAAAGTCCAAATGTTTATGAGATTGGGTATCAAATACAAGGAAATGGTTTATTTGAAGGAACTCTTTCTTTTGCAAGGTATAAAATGGTCGGGGATATACCAGTGGATTGGAACGATGATGTTATTAAATACAACTTATTTGGACGTTCGGGCAGGGTATTGGGTGATCATTCTCCCGTACAAACGACTGATAAAATAGATGGTCTGCCAAGATTCTATGATAGAGATGTGAAAGAAAGAATCATGCAATTTTATCATCCAGATGTGGACTATAAAACCATAAGAAATGACATTTTACAGCTAAAAAATGTCGGTACAAATAAAGAGATAGAAATGGCAGTATCCTTTGACAAAGGATATTCTCCAAAGGAAGTTCGTGACTTTCTACCAAAAGAAGTTTCACTAGAATGGTATTGGGTTGATACCTATTCAGACAGTGATAAAAGATTAGAGGATCATAGTTTAAAACAAGAAAACGGCAACGTCATCAATTTTGGTTCTGACCCGCTTTTTGCAGATGAAGTTTATGGATTTAGTGAAGAAAACATAGAGGGAATTTCAAGTGAAGAAGCCTTTCTAAGAGATTTGAATGAAGGCAAGACTGAAGTGAGCAAAAAGGAATATTCCCAAGAATTTGAACACATTTATAATCTTTTACGTGGGAGTTCAAAGGAACCCAAAGTCTCAGATATGAAAATAATAGGAGTAGTAGTAACTGGAAGCCCATCTCAATTGATGTCACTTCATGCTTTAAAGGAAATCCGTGCTTCTGTATTTGGTGCAATTGCCGAAAAGGACTATTAATTACGCTTAATGAATGCGATGCCTAAATGGGGCATCGCTTTTCCTTCGAGGTTATATGGTGTGGTTCAGTTGAAAAATAGAAAAAGGAACCCAAGATCAGGCTCCTAAATTAGCTAATTAATTTCTATAGTTAGTTCTTTTAACATGACTTAAAATGCATCGCTAACGGTTCGTGTTATTGGACAATCCGTCATTCACTTGTGAATATTCTTTTAAATGTACTTTTTATACTATGAATTTAGTAAAATATGTTCGGAGAATGTATTGACATGAGAATGATTCTCACGTAGTATGAAGACATACTAGGTGGTTGAGAATAATTATCAATATCATTTGAAGTGAGGGGAAAAGGAATGAGATTTACGAAATTATATACTGTTATCTTAGCAAGTATTTTTCTAACATTAGGCTTGGCTGCATGTGGATCGAATGAAAATGCAACAGATAATGGTGCAAAAACAAAATCAAAAGAAGAAGTAGTAGAAGAAAAAATTGTTAATGTTTACACAGCTAGACACTATGAAGCTGATGAAGAAGTTTTTAAGAATTTCACAGAAGAAACTGGCATACAAGTTAATGTTGTAAAAGGTGAAGCGGAAGAATTAATCGAGCGTTTAAAGCGTGAAGGTGAAAGCACAGAAGCGGATCTATTTATTACTGTTGATGGTGGAATCCTTGCT
>JAQSXG010000012.1 GCA_029256785.1 Neobacillus sp. | reverse complement strand
CAAATTTACTATCTATTGGATGGTAAGCTTCTGAACCTCTCACTTTGAGAGAACTTCCAAACGTGCGCTTCTGTTTTGCAGTGGTAAGGTTTGAAAGCACTGAGGCAAATTTACTATCTATTGTGAGTACCTTGCATCTTTATAAGTGGTGAATAGCATAGATGTGAATTCATTAAATGCAGTCTCCACTTATATAAAAGAAGCGGCACGCGCCTTGAAAAGTTGCTATTAGTACGCAAGATGCTATAGCAGAAAGGAGGTAAACAGCATGGCTAAGTGGGAATTAAACGCACTTATAGTTTTTGGTGCAGAGACAGTTCCAGTGGTAAAAGTATCACCGTTATTCGAATACAGTAACGACGGCACTAAAACCAAGCAGATAGGATATACCTATTTCGTACTCAACCCGAAGTGTTTCTTTGAAACCGAAAAAGTTAAGGTCTTAGCTGAAACCCCAGTGGTTGAACAAGACACGCTTGATGCATGCAACAAAACCATGAACTTTGCTCAAATAAGATTTGAGAACTTTGTCGCAAAACCTTATAGAGACAAGCTGAACAAAGAGCAGTTATCCTGTAAAGCTGACAAGGCTATTCTCGTAAACCATTCCAAGTAGTGATAAAACCCAGTGGGGGCATAGTTTCCATGGCGTGCCCCCGCGCTAATGAGACACAAAGGAGGTATTACATTATGGACGAAGATACCTTTGGTATACTACCCCAGCGAGATACAGACCCCCTTGTAGATGATAGCTGGTGGGACTATATGGAGATACCTGATCCATATGGTGATAGTCACTGCCCAAACTGTGGCTATCCTCTCGAGTAAAAGGAAGTTGTAAAAATGCTGACATCTCTAAAAACTAGAGGTGTCAGCATAAAGAAAGGTGGAACACATATGATTTCATGCATAATAAAGATTATAGGGTGCTTAATTAAAATATCCTTGAGCACAACGAATGATGAACGAATGGATTATCTTACAGAGCTTAAGCAAAAGCTTCATGCTCTTTGGGAATATCTAACGAATGATAGGGTTTGGGCTTCCGAGAGGCGTTGGTATATTGCACTAGCTGTTTTAGGAGCTTTAGCCACTGGACTTTGTACCTACGGTAGTGCATTGTGGTATCTCGAAAGAACAGGGGTAGATTATACCACACTTTGCTCGCTAATGATTCCATGGTCTTTAATAATGCTCTTTACAGATATTTTCACGGTCAGTGAAGAAGATAAAGTACCACTAAACAAGTCATTTATGAAGTACATATGGACATCTATCGTGGTACTCTATCCCATACTGGAATGGGTATTTTGGGCCATTGTTTTTGTACTAATACTTATTGCAGTCATTATAGATAGTTCCAGATTTAAATTATCTCCTTCTGTAGCTAACACAATGCTTAATGACCTTCAAATGAGAATATTGTTATTTGAGACTTTAAGTAAGTTGGATAAGGATACGCTTCCCATCGTCAAACCTGTAGACCCCTCAACAATACGTATTTTCCCAAACAAAAATGGATGTCGGGTTAAACTTTCTCTCTCCCATAAAGTTCAATTTGACGTAGAAGATTTACGATTTGCGCAAGCTGTTTTACAAAATAATCTTGAAGAAGTGTTTTGCTTATGGGGCGGAAATCCTTCCGCTTGCCCTTTAAAAATAGTCCAAATTACGCAAATCAGCCATGCTGTAACGCTAGAAATTGCTTTTGTAACTGATAATCAGAGCTACCAGCGGTACGTGGAGCGTTGTAACTCAAACGTAAACACTGCTACAGATGATAGCATCTGCCTATGGGACACAGACGAAAAAGATTAAAAGAGGTGTAGTTATGGCAAAGGTTAATTTGTTACTAGATGATGTAATGCTAAATATGGGCATACGCCATTTCGTATCATGGGATACCAAAAACAACAGGGTGCTTATTGTGGGTCAGTCGGGTTCTGGAAAAAGCTACTGTGGTCTTCTTTTGATGGCACAGTTAGCTATAGCACTACCCTGCACTAAGCTTTTTGTTTTAGACTATAAGGGCGCAGAAGAGCTAGATTTTCTCCGCTCTATAGAGGGTAGCCGTTATTATTACTACACGCAATGTATTGAAGGTCTGGCAAAGGTTCATAACATATTGAGGCAAAGACTAGAGGGCGATAAAAACAGACAGCCTGTGTTTATATTCATAGACGAGTACAACTCGATGATACTACACTTACTCGCATATGATAAAAAACAGGCTAGTATTTGCCAAAGTCAGTTGAATGACATCCTGTTTATGGGCAGAAGTCTACAGGTGGGGCTTATCTGTAGCTGTCAGAGGCCAGACACGACAGTTTTGCCCAGTGGAAGCAGAGACCAGTTCGCAGTACGCATCGGTCTTTCCTCCCTATCACGTGAAGCAAAAGAAATGGTGTTTGGGGATGCAAAGGAACAGATACCGCAAGACTTTACAGGTGGGCAAAGCAAAGGTTTTATGCTGACTGATGGTAAACCCCTGCGACAAGTAAGAGTTCCAACTATAAACAACATGCCAAAGCTACAGAGGTTAATATTGAAAAGCGCAGTTGATGATACTATCTAAATCAGCACAGTACCTCACACAGCCCATGATTGCCCGTAGCTTATTGATTTAAAGCCTGTCAAGCCCTGCATAGCAGTACATTTTAGGCTTGACAGGCGAGATCAATAAGCAAAATAGGCATGGGGCTGTGTGACTGATAGTAAGCGGTAGAAGGTTCTCTAAGACTTGGGAGGGGGTAGCGTTGCCGGAGGCAAAAGCTATCCCACCGAACCAAAGACTTAGAGCCGCCTTTGGCGGTTTATTTGATTAGAATACAAAAGAACCAAGCCAATGATTGCAATTATTTAGAAGTGAGGAATTGCTATGAAAAGAACACAGATAGAAAATGAAGGCTTTAATTTTAACTCGAGAGCAATTATAAAAATTGCTGGGGCGCAGACAGAAGTAAGGATTTTAGGCAAGCAGCCGTTAGCGCCTATCGTGAAAATTTCAAAAGATTACTATAAGAGGGTAATTGAATGGCGTAACAATAATGGGGTTAATGTACCTGTATTTGAGCTGGCTAAACCCGATGAACTGTGTGACGACACAGACGGTGCTAAACTCTACACCTTTAACCATTCAAATACCAGAGCACAAAATATTCGCTCCGCCATGCGCTCTCTCCGTGCGGTTGAAGACACTATCAATGCCAATATCACCGGTAGTGAAGATTTGGACAGATGTCTATTTCTGACGCTGACGTATAGGTATAACGTTACAGACCCCGAGAAATTGTACAGAGATTTTAAAATTTTTAATAAGACAATGAGAAGGTTTCATGATAAGTACAACTTACCTAGATATGAATATATCTGTGTCGCAGAGCCACAAGGCAGAGGCAGTTGGCATACCCATACGGTACTTATTTACCCCTGTGTTGTGCCTGCCGAAGTTACACGTCAGTTAATTAATAAGTGTTGGGGGCGTGGGAAGGTAGACTTTCAACATATGTATGGAGATAACATAGGAAAGTATTTTGCGGCTTATTTATCAAATGTTGAAATAACACAGGCAATAGAACAGGGAATGTTGAGCGATATAAGACCTGAACAAATAAAGCATGTAGAAATCAATGGAGAGAGAAAAGCAGTAGTCAAAGGGCTTCGGCTGCCTTTTTATCCCACCGGTTTCAGAATAATGAGGACAAGTCGAGGTATAAAAAAACCTCTTGTATTGAAGAAGAGGGCAGATACTGGGGCGTACTTTACCGCCAGAGATGTAGGGAATTTTGTTCACCAAGATACCAAAGTGTATGATAAAGCTTTTTTACTATCTGATGATGAGGGTAACGACGCTAATGCCATTCGATATATGAGATTTAATAACAATATTGATTACGACTATAACGATGTAGATATAGATATTATCAACCAGCTTGAATACCAGAAGCTACTTGACGAAATTGATGAAGCCAGTGACTATCGCTACCTTATGTAGGATAACTTATTTCTAATGACACAGCTAAACAGGATAGGTTAAGAGGTTCTCACACAGATTTTCAGCACGTCACTGTATACGCTTTCGGAAACTTCATAGCGGCAAGCACCTGTGCATTACACGCAAGGTGCTGCCACGAGAAATTCCCTTTCGGGTACTCTACACGCAGGGCTGGCATCACGGTGCCGTCCGCTAACGTGACTAAGTACCAGCCGTCTTTTGTTGGAGGTTTCGTTGACCAGCCCATGTGAGATTACTCCTTTGGTGTGTTTATTTTGAGCGTGTTGACAAATAACTAGACGCGTGATATTGTATAGTCAACGTCTAGTTATTTGCGGTATACCTGTAGTGCGTAACTTCGGGTTAGCGCCATTTGCCGTTGCTACTATTAATAACATCTCGGATTTCTTCCTGCGTCATGGTCACCAACTCTGCCGCGCCATATTCGTTATCGGTAAAATCATACTCTTTTTCAGCTGTGTACTCACCGCCATATATCGGCCCACTTGAACCTGTGCTACCAGACTGCTGTGTCTGTGGTGCTTGTGAAGTAGCCTGTGGCACTTGTGGTTTGGGCTGTACGGGGGCAGGGGGTGCGACTACTGGGGCGGCGACGGTGACTGTGATGGATGCAGATACGTCACTGAGGGTTTCGGTTAGGATGATGGTCGCTGTACCCGCGCCTGTCATGGTAATGTCACCATCCTCTGTCACCGTGGCTACGGCTTCATCGGTGGATACCCAATCTAGGACACCGCGCTCGGCGAATGTCGGGTACAGATACGGGGTGATTGACAGGGTATCGCCTACGGTACCCGCTATTGTGCCGGTGCCGATGTCTACGCGCTCTACCAATACTTGGGCTTTGGCTACCCCGTAATGTGTCATTGCCATGTCTAGCGATTTCTGAATCTCTGTCAACGCAGTAGCTGCTTGTTCCTTGTTCTCAACCTGAATCAGCGGGTCATCAATGTCTATGCGATTAATGACGGAATCGGCTTCACTTAGGACGGCTTTAATGCTGTCCTTATTTTCATATTCGGGTTTCTGCATAAGTAAATTAAGCTGCTCGGTTGCTTTGTCCAATTCACCCGTATTAACTGCGAGGGCGGAATAGTCCGACTTAGTACCAGATACAGCATTGGACAGCGGTACAGTGTCGAAGGTCGGGAGCTTCGTTGCAGCGGTATAGCCAATAAAGGCAAGACCAATCAGTATAATAGCTATTCCCAAATTTCTTTTGCTCTTGTGCTTCATGATGTCATTCCTCCATGTGGTGTTTCTCAACAGTGTAAGTCCGTAGTGGCGACTCTAACAACACACTTCCACTGCTGAGGCAACAAAAAGGGCATTCAGCATACAGGTAGTTTCTGTACACTGAACACCCACATATCAGTACAAAAATCTGATACCTACCGACTTGTCAATAAATATCGGAACAGGTATAATGTTAATGCATTGGTGGTTTATCCATTGGTACAGAGCTAGTCCCTCTGTGTCAGGTCATAGTCGATTCGCAGTCGGCTGTGACCCTTTGCTTTTTTTGCACCTTTTTGCGCTTCATAGATATTATAGCGCTATTGGTTATAGATGGCAATATAGTTTTCTAATTACTATTGGATGTCGTTACATAGCAAACATAAAAAAGGTAAAAATTGAGTAATCAAAATAACAACCAATATAAATGTAGGAATTCCATAAAACATTCTTAGGGTTTTTGAAAACATTATTTCATTTATATTTTCTGTGTCTAAAATTTTACCTTTAAATTTAACCGGATTTAATTGATACAATAAATCCCTATTATTTTTAGGACGTTCTTCTAAAATCCAATCATATATTTTACGGTATATTTTTTCTGTTCTTAAGAAAAAGGAATCTAAATACCAAAAAGCCCATGTGACAGTAAGCATTACGACACAAATTAAAACAGTATTTACTTTTTCAGGCAAAAGTGCTAATACCACTGCATATATAGTAATTGTCCACCCTTTTATCATGAATGAATTACTAGCCATGCGGTTAATACACCCTTGTACCAAATCAATTTCTTTATGAATTTCTTCTAATTCAATTTTATCTGCCATAGATATAGTTTTCTCCATTTTCGATCAATATCTTACGATTGTTCTCAAAATTTAAATTTGCTACCTCTTTTATATTTAACCACTTATATAATATATCTAAAGGATATTTGTATTTTATCCTTTTATATGTATTGTCCCAATTTAATAATATATCTGATGTAATATAGTTTAAATGTTCTAGAGATATCTCATAAGTTGCTTGAAATGCCCTGTTTTGAACGCTTTCCTGTGCAAATTCAATTGTTTGAATTACATTATCTCTATATTCTAACAATGATTTCTTTCTAACAATTTCAGAACATAAAATTTCCGAGTATATCCATGGAGAATATGTTCTATTTACACATTTGTTCAAGTTGTCAAATATATCTACCGAATTATGTGTATTTAACAAGAATATCGCTTCTGATTTATCAATCATTCTTTGTAATGCTACACATAACATCATATTCACATGTTGAGAAACTTTATTGCAACTTTCATGGTCATATACAACGCCATAACTAGAATGACTATCTTTTCGTTTGTTACTATAAATATCATTCAACTTCTCCAGCAGTTTACCAGAATATCCCCAAACGGCTGAATCAATAAAACAATTTATATTGAAAGTATCATTTATCCATCCTGCCAGAGCCGAAGCTAAGTCTTCATCAATATGAGAATGAGAAATAAAAATATCTGTTTTGATTTGTGGAAACCAGTCATTTTGCAAAGCTGTCCCGTCAATAGTGTTTTCTTTTACTATGTATTCTTCTAATTGTTTTTCACAATGTGCCTTGTTTTCACTTAAATGATTTTCCCCTATTATTTTGTAATCATTGAATGATTTTGGCATCCTATCAAAAAAAGAATTATCAATAGTTAAATTAAATCCTGTGAACATTTAAAACCTCTTTTCTTTATGTTAGCATTATAAAATCTATATTTTTTTGATCCGGATCAATTCAAATATCCGCAAAACTTAATTTTATTTATATTATTCTAAAATTGTTTTTACTATATCATAATCATTAATGTTATCTTGCCGCTCATAAGCAGCATTGATATACTTATTTACATTAGTCTTAAAATCTTTCCATTTAACAGCACCAATATAGCTAAAATCACCATACCAAATGGTACGCCCAGAATCACAGGACTTTTTATTTGCATCTTTAAGATTAAATTTGTTATCTCTAATTATTTGGAAAAGTCGGTCTGTATGATGGGTTACACAGCTATTTGCGCAACATGTCCTGTCTTCTAAAAAATATGAATAAGATCCAATTGAGTCTGGTAGCACTAATGCAATCATCGCATTCGTTTTGCTGGCAACTAAATCCCCATTCTTATTTTTACGAGATGTTTCTTTCAACGAATAAGATACTTCCCAAGGAATCCACTGATTTTTTTCGGACACATAACTTTCTTTCATGTTAGGAGAAATAAAGATAACAGTTAAAGTACTATCATATATTCGATCTTTAAGTTTGTTCCAGATAGTTTCTTCACTCAAACTACTTAAATCTTCATCGTCTTCTTCACCTTTGTAAATATGATCTGTCGAATCTAAAAGGGTTTCAAATTCATCAACGTAGTCTCTAACTGATGAATTTCTCCAAATATTAAGATTCTCTACGCTATTATCCGCGAATTTATAAGAAACAAAAACTTTTCTTCCCATAATAACACCTTCTAAAAATATGATATCCTGCATTTACTACAAAAGCAGCAAAAGCTAGACAAAAGAACTGTTTCTCTTACCAAATATTGTATCATTGTGTCAACTTAAAGACAATTGTGAAAATAGCAAATAAACACCGCTTATGTTTGGGGCAAACGTCCCAACGCATAGGCGGTGCTTATTTTGATAAAAGGTTTTAAAATTCAACAACAGGTATTCTTCAAATATAGAGTTAACAATACACTTTCGCATCTTTCCTTATAAACCTATAAGGAGTATTTAAGATGCACGAATCAATTTCCCCATTGTTGACACAAGATGATTTAATGGTGATGTTCAGTTGTGGCAAAACGAAATTACAGGCAATGTTAAACGCCAATGTTCTTCCGGTTGTAAAAGTTGGACGCAAGTATTACACCACACAAGACGAGATATGCAAATGGGTTGAAAAGAATAGAGGCAAAGAAATACGCTATTGAGCCTGTGTGTGGGATAGCGTATAATTAGGTTATTGAAATTGTACGCTGTTCCTCTTTGATTTTAAGGAGGAAACAGAAAATGGCTGGCAAAAAAACTATTCATGGTGATGGTAGCATTTTTGAAAGAAAGGACGGCAGATGGTGCGCTAAATATAAGGGTCGGACAGTATATGCGAAAAGTGAAAAAGAGGCGCGTTCAAAACTTAAACAGTTACGGGTAGATGATGCAAACGGCAAAGTTCCCCCCAGCCGAAAGAAACTTTCAGTATACTTTTGGAATTGGTTTGATACTTTTTACTGCAACAACCACACACATCAATCCTGTGATTCCACTGAAAATATTTTTCAAAATCGTGTTGAACCGTTTCTGGGTGATTTTCGATTATGTGACGTCACTACAGATGACATCCAGAAGTTAATGAACAGTCTGCGTGAAGAGGGTTATTCTTATGCATATACTCGACGTGCGTTTATTGTGTTATCAGAGCTTTTTAAGCACGCATATGTTGTCGAAGACTTACAGAAGAATCCTATGGACAGGATCACACTGCTGAAAAAAGATAAGTACAAGCCCGCCAAAAAAATTGTGCCTCTGGAAAGTAGCGAGGTACAATTGCTTGAAGAAGTTGCCCGCCGAAAAAATGGCAGAGGTAACCCTCTTCATCGGCATGGCAATGTTATTGTACTTATGCTCAACACAGGTATGCGTATTGGTGAAACGCGTGGATTAAGATGGCAGGATGTTGACTTGGAAAACAAAGTTATACATATCCGCAACAGTCTTGTGAATTATCGTTGCAAAGATGAAGACACATCAAAGACCAACGGCAAAAAAACTATGGTAGAGTTGAAGTCTCCTAAGTCTTTTAGCGGTATTCGTGACATTCCACTTAATGCAAAGGCCATAGAAGCTTTGCGGGAAATCAAGCAGTACGCACAAAAACACGGCTATGAGAGTGAATTTGTAGGGTGCACAGCAAAGGGTAATCCATTAGGCAAAGACCCCATTGTCGAGACACTTGAACGCATGGCAAGAGACGCAGGCATACAAAAACCTGTAAACCCACATTTGTTACGCCACACTTTTGCCACGCGTATACTGTCCAACGAGGTAGGGGTAGACCTTGCGGTTGCTTCAAAAATGTTAGGGCATTCAAGAGTATCTACCACACACAATAGTTATGTGCATGTGTTACAGGAGATGGAACAACAGGCGGTTAAACTTCTGGAAAAACTCTGAATTGGTGTCAAAGTTGGTGTCAGAAGCAAACAAAGAACCCCTGCATCTGCATAGATACAAGGGTTCTTTGATAAACCCGCACAAACATAACGTTCGTGCGGTTTTTTCTTTTGTCCAAAAATAATCCGGGACATAGTTATACTCATGCCCCAAAAGCAAAAAAGACGCCGATTTGTCGCCTCAATAGCTGAAAACAACTAAAAACAACCGATAATAACGCGAACTAATTGAAAATGAGAATCATACTATCATGGGCTTATAACGATATTTTAAACGTGGAAAGGAAGTTTCAATATCGGCAAGCCCAAAATGATAGGAATATGAAGCTGAAACTGCGAACTTTGAGCGGTAGGATAAAAATGGCGGATTATTTTAAAAACGCCTTAAAAGCGCGTTTTTCGATGTCTCTTGTTCAATTAGCTGAAACTGAAAAAACGGCTTGATAATAAGGAAATTATGGTATAGAATCTCTTTACTACCTTTGATGGAGGTTTTATATATATGAATCTTAACGCAAATAATCCCGCGAATTTACCTTACTTTCCGTATGATCCCGATATTGAGAACGGGATGATTTACCACTTTGTAAAAAAGAAAAATGATTATTTTCATGTACCAATGTGCAGATATGTTGTGGTCAGTAAGAAGCTCGTTAACTTACATGAGGACAATGAGCTTTTAGAGTTGACGATGCACACCAACGACCCGAATCGCATTAAGAAGATTGTCATCGGTCGAGGAGATCTGACAGTCAAACGTTATGATGTGCTGGCTGATAGAGGCGTGGACATCACAGACAAAAATTGTCGGGACGTGTTGGCATACCTCTTGATGATGGAAAAAGATTCGCCGGTGGAATACCGACATGAAAAATTGGGGTGGGATTCAGAGAATGAGGGCCATTATATATTTTACCACCACAAGTTGCTCGGTGAAGGTGTACCAAGCAACCATACCGATGCTAATGCGCTTGCTCCTGCTGGTACTTTATCGGCTTGGGTCAACATGGTCAAAGAAGAGGTTCTGGGGCAGACTGCAATGGAGCTCATTTTGGCGGCTGGCTTTTCGGCTATGTTCGTGCCAAGGCTTCAGGCGGTCAGTGGGCACAAAGCCTTGTTTATCCATATGGTGGGTAATTCAAGCGTTGGCAAAACCACGGCAGAGATGCTCGCGCTTTCTGCATTTGCGCACCCTGAGTGCGAACGTCTGTTCAAACACTGGATTAATACCAAAAATGCGCTCATTGGTTCGTTAGACCGCAACTTTGGTTTCCCAATGGTGATTGACGAGAGCGAAGAGTCAAATCTATCCGATTTTAGTGACACGATATACACCATTAGCCAGGGCAGAGGCAAAGAACGCGCCAAACCTGACAGAGGAGTAAGACGCGCTGGTAGATGGAACTGCACACTAATATCATCGGGCGAATCAAAATTGCCGCGCAATAACAATGTTGGCTTATCGCTTCGCCTTATCGAAATCTGCGACGCTACTTTTACCCGCTCGGCAGAAAGTTCTGATAAAATTAAGCGCGTTATTCATGAGAACTATGGACATCCCTCGCTCGAGATGGCAGAGTACCTGCTTGCATTACCCGATGACGCACTGTTTGAGGACTACGACGCCTGTAAACAACAGCTGTTAGAGAAAATACCCTCAAACCACTATGCCGCAAGGGCTGTGAATGCACTGGCGATCATTATACTTGCAGCGCATTATGCCAATCACATATTGGATCTTGGACTTAATATTGAGGCTATTGAGCAGATGCTTGCTAAACTGGATTCTCAGCAGAAACGCGACATCGGTATGGAGGTGCTTGAAATGCTTTATCAATACACGGTAACGCATAATAACCAGTTTCAAGATGCCCAAAATAATAGCAATAATCCAATGTTTTCTACAAATGCGATTGGTACTTATAAGTCTATTGGAGATGATGTCGAAATTGCGGTTTTGAAATCCGAGTTGCCCAAGATACTCAGTCAAGCCAACTTCAGCAGCACTGAGGTCATTCTTTCATCATGGAAAAAGTCGGGTATTTTAGATTGTGAGCAGGATCGTTATACCCGTACCAGAAAAATTAATAATTTGAGGGTTCCAATGTATGTTGTCAAGTTTAAACAGACACTATTTATGAGTGAAAAATCTGCATAATGACGAAAATACTGACTGCAAAGCCTACCGCTATGTTTCTAAAAACATATTTGGAGCAATTGCGCGAGCATTTTTCGCTTACGCGCATATGGGTTCGTGAAACATTTGCAAAAAGCCTTGGTGCCTCATGAATCCAATTATATGGTAAAAATCATTGTGCAAGTATACAAAAGTGTTGATGGGAGAAATTTGCAAATGCCCCATCCTCATGATACTATAGCGCATAAGGGGAGCTACCCTAAATTAATTTTAAGGAGCATACGATATGAATTGTTCGGATGATAATATAAAACTTGAAGACCTTCCAGAAGTTTTGACCGCGAGAATGATAGCTGACTACCTGGATATAGGCTAAGCAAAGGCGCTGCATCTAATCCAATATGAGGGTATCCAGCATCTTAAGCTGGGATCAACCTACCGCGTCCCAAAGCAACACTTTGTGAAATGGCTCGGACTTGAAAGCTGAACTGGTCGCTTATGGATGAGGAAAGCCCGGCGCATTGCCGGGCTATGTTTTTCAATCGAAAGGGAGGATAATTATGACAGGTCACATTAGAAAACGCAAAACTAAAAATGGGACATCTTGGCAGGTTGTTCTGGATAAGGGTATCGATGTTAACGGCAAGCGCATACGGGAGTATATCACTGTCAATGGCAGCAAACGACAGGCACTAGATGAGCTTGCAAAAAGAATATCTGAATATAATAGCGGCAGCTACATAGAATCGTCGAAAATCACGGTAAAAATGCTTATTGACCAGTGGCTGACTGTCTATGCCGTGCCAAAACTAGCTACCAGTACGGTCAGTGGCTACAAAGTGAACTTTGATAAACACACCATTCCTTATATTGGAAATATTGAGGTTCAGAAGCTTTCCGCTGTTGAGATTCAGCATATGTATAGTAAGCTGGAAGAGATGGGCCTTTCGCCTAGAAGCATTCGCTACGTCCACACAACGCTTCGCGAGGTGCTGCAATATGCCTACAAGATGCGAATCATTTCGGTAAATATTGCAGATTTTGTGAGCGCCCCGAAGCAGAGCAAGTATAAAGCTGAAGTTTATAACACCGATGAGGTGGCTAAACTGCTGAGCTGCGCCAAAGGAACCGATTTGGAGCTTCCGCTCATGCTGGATTTGGAAACAGGGCTCCGGCGTGGCGAGCTCTTGGCGCTAAAGTGGTCGGATATCGATTGGGAAGCACGTACGCTGACTGTGGAGCGCAATCTGGTGTGTATCAATGGCGAGCATCAATTTGGCAGTCCCAAGACGAAATCGGGCAACCGCAAGTTGTTGTTATCCGAATCATTGATTGAAAAGCTAAGACAACACCGAGTCAGACAGAATGAGATTAGGCTGCAATTAGGTGCTACATACCAAAATAACGACTTGATCTGTTGTCGGGATGACGGCAGCCCTTATCACACTGGTAGTTTTTCTCACAAATTTGCAAACTTTTTGAAAAAACATGGGCTGAAACACATCCGACTGCACGACATTAGACATACCAATGCAACGCTGATGCTGGAAAATGGTATTCCCGCAAAGATTGCCTCTGAACGACTGGGGCATTCCGGCATTGCGATTACATTAGATACCTACTCACATGTTTCACCCAAAATGCAAAAGGAGGCGGTCGAAAAACTTTCTAGCGACATTTTTCTTGCGGAGTAACTTAACGTAAGCCCTACTATATACACATAATCTCTACATAGCTAATGCTTGTAAACATTATGTTTTTTCATTTTATTGGGTATTTTTAATGCCCGATCAGTGATTTAAAATAATGATTGCTATATTGCGGCAGTCTGTGGTAGTATCGTAAAAATAACTTCCGGGGGTATTATCATGGAATTTCAGAATGCAACCATTATTAAAAAGGCAAATATTTACTATGATGGAAAGGTGACCAGCCGTACCATTTATTTGGCTGACGGCACACGCAAAACACTGGGTATCATTATGCCCGGTGAATACGAGTTCGGTACAGCGGCAAAAGAACAGATGGAAGTGCTAGCGGGAACGCTGAATGCTTTACTTCATGGTAACGAAACGTGGGTGGCGTATGGTGAAGGGCAGATGTTTGAGGTGCCAGCGAACAGTAGGTTTAAGGTTTCTACTGACGGAGTTGCAGATTACTGCTGCTCTTATATTGAAGAATAACTAATTACCAAAGACCATAAAAGAACAGAAAAATTACGCTAAGGCAAAAGTACTGCCTCGGCGTAATTTTTTTCTGCCGAGTAATGAGCAAAAACTCGAATCAATATCTTGCTGATTACAATTTGAAAATATATCCTTTATTGATCAGCCAAATGTAACTATTTCAGCGCATATCCAATTGACCATTAAATGACCATTTAGGGAAGTTAATTATTTATTATTTAATACATAACAATTGACAAATGATGGTATTAATGTTAATATTAACACGAATTTGGAAAATATAGACTGCTGTTGACCACTAAAGGAGTTTTCCATGAGAACGGGCGCAAATATTAGGTTGAGAAGCGATGGGCGTTTTGAAGCGCGTTATGAAAAGTCCAGAACGGCGGACGGAAAAATTGTGTATGGGTATTGCTATGGCAAGACCTATGCGGAGGCCGAAGAAAAGAAAAACAAAGCACTAGCGTCGCTGTCTAAACAGCCGTATGTGAAACAGATGAATCTGCTGATTTTGGGTGCAGGTGGTCAGGGGCAAGTGGTTAAAGAACTTGCGCAGGATGTAGGCGTTTTTAAGAGAATCGCTTTTCTAGACGATGATCCGAATAACCCCTATGCGATAGATACCTGTGATAACTGCTGGAAGTATGTAGACGAATATCCAATTGCGGTTCCGTCTGTCGGTAACAACGTGTTACGTCAGCAGTGGATTGAAATGCTGGTGCGATACGGTTTTATACTGCCTACGCTGGTACATAGTACTGCTACCGTTTCTCCGAGCGCTGAGATTGGCTACGGTACGTTAGTAGAAGCGAAGGCTACTATCAGTGCAAACGCCAAAATCGGTGTGGGGTGCATTATCAGCAGCGGTGCGATTATTGAGCGTAATGTAACTATTGCTGACTGGACACACGTGCAGTGCGGCGTAGCGGTTAGAAAAATCTGATATAAGAGGGTGCCTTATGGGTCATAAAATCTGGCTTTCTTCACCAACCATGCATGGCGAAGAACAAATTTTTATTAAAGAAGCTTTTGACACAAACTGGGTTGCACCACTAGGGGCAAATGTTGACGCTTTTGAACGTGACATGGCAGCTTATATAGGCATTGGGCATGCTGCAGCATTGGTGTCCGGTACTGCCGCTCTTCATTTGGCGGTAAAACTCGCTGGTGTTAAACCTGGGGATGTTGTATTTTGTACTGATTTAACATTTTCGGCTACTGTTAATCCTGTTTCA
Source organism: Neobacillus sp. (assembly GCA_029256785.1). GTDB lineage: Bacteria > Bacillota > Bacilli > Bacillales > Cytobacillaceae > Neobacillus. Next base: position 5,650 of record JAQSXG010000012.1, on the reverse strand, counting down.
TATGAGGGCGGAATCCAAGTGTTTATTGACAGCGAACGCGACACTTGGAATATGGATCCTAGAGCGCTAGAGAAAGCGTTTCAAAAATATCCTAATTGCAAGTGTGTTGTAGTTGCTAACTTATATGGTACCCCGGCCAAGCTTGATGAAATTCGTGCTATTTGCGACAGCAATGGCGCTATTTTGATTGAAGATGCCGCGGAAAGTTTATCTGCTACATATAAAGGACGTCAAACAGGGACATTTGGCCAATATAATGCTATTTCTTTTAATGGTAATAAAATCATCACGACCTCTGGTGGTGGCATGTTACTATCCGATGATGAAGAAACGATAAAAAAAGCCCGTTTCTGGGCAACGCAATCTCGTGAATCATGCCCGTGGTACGAACATAAGGAGTTGGGCTATAACTATCGAATGAGTAATATTGTGGCTGGCATCGGACGAGGGCAGCTTATTCACTTAGATGAACATAGAACCCTTAAGAAAAAAATATACGAAACTTATAAAGCGGGATTTTCTGATATTGAAGCAATAGAGATGAATCCTTTTCTTGAATGCAGCGAACCTAATTTTTGGCTTTCTTGCATAAAGATTGATCCTTCTAAGAGTAATGTTAAGCCCGAAGATATAACAGCTATACTGGCTATTGCAAATGTTGAGAGCCGCCCTATCTGGAAGCCAATGCACTTGCAGCCCTATTATGCGAAGCACGACTTTATTACACTTTGCGCAAAAGGCCACTCTATTGGTGGCGAAATATTTGAGCATGGCTTGTGCTTGCCAAGTGATGTTAAAAACACGGAGGCCGATATGCTGCGGGTTATAAACGTTGTTAGGGATGTTTTCGGCGTCGAACAGCTGGATGTACTTGAAAAAGTCTTGGCGTTTGCGTAAATATTTGATGGGAGCATAGACGGTGTGAGAAAAAAGAGTAAAGGCTTTTATTGTCGCTATATAAAACGATTTTTTGATATTGTTCTTGCGTTAATCATAGCGATACCTGCTTTTCTTATTATAGCAATTTGCTATTTAGTAATTAAGCTTGAGACGAGAGGTCCAGCATTTTTTGTTCAGAAGCGTCCCGGCATGAATGGGAAGATTTTTGCACTATATAAGCTTCGTACCATGATCGTGGAAACTCAACGGGATGGGAAGCCACTTTCCGACATGGAGCGTATGACTAAGATAGGCCGAATCATCAGGGCTTGTAGCTTTGATGAGTTACCCCAGGTTTGGAATATCATCAAAGGTGATATGAGTTTTATCGGACCACGACCCCTGCTTGTACAATACCTACCGCTTTACACAGAGGAACAAATGCGCCGTCATGAGGTTCGTCCCGGCATTTCCGGTTGGGCACAGGTCAATGGACGCAATGAGCTTAGCTGGGAGCAAAAATTTCAGCGGGACGTTTGGTATGTAGATCATGTCGGCTGTGTTCTTGACGTGAAAATATTCTGGCTAACAGTTTGGAACGTTCTACATAGAAGTGGTATTAATGCGGGGGTTAGTGAGACAATGGAAGCTTTCTGTGGTTGTTGCGCTAACACAGGATCTACAAGGCGGCAAAAGGATACAATATCATGAATAAACTTATTGTAATAGGTGCAAGCGGTTTTGGACGTGAGGTAGTTTGGCTAATCGAGCGTATTAATCAGGTTGCACCTCAATGGGAGTTAGTCGGTTTTCTTGATGATAGTCCACAAAAAGTGGAAGCAGAAATTAACGGATATCCTGTACTAGGCCCAGTCTCTGCCGCTACCAACTATTTAGATGCGTATTTTATCTGTGCAATAGGTTCTGCCGCTATTCGGAAAAATGTCGTTGAACAGCTTAAGCGATTTCACGATATAAAATTTGCTACCATTATAGATCCAAACGTGGTTGTTTCACAACATGTGTCCGTTGGTGAGGGAACTATAATTTGCGCGGGTAGCATTATTACCGTTGATATTACAATAGGATGCCATGTAATAATTAATTTGAGTTGCACTATCGGACACGATTCACAAATTCTGGATTATTGCACGCTGTATCCCTGTGTCAATATTTCGGGAAACGTGCGCTTAAACGGATGTATAGAACTCGGGACCGGAGCGCAGATAATACAAGGAAAAAGTATTTGCCAAGATGTCATTATTGGCGCTGGTGCAGTTGTGGTAAATAACATTAAGAAGCCTGGAACCTATGTTGGGATTCCAGCGAAAATTAAATAATTGGTTCTTGAATTTGATAATATATTAAGATAATTGTGTACAATAATTTACCCGAATAACATGATTGCGCGTGACGTTGTCGAAATTGAGTCAGTAGTAATGGCTGATAATGACTTGACAATATGAAAAAGCACAATGAGGACCATTGAATGAAAATATTATATGTCACTACCGTTGGAATGACAATGCGATTCTTTGAACCACTTATCCGAAAATTATTGAATAGCGATAATGCCGTGGATATTGCTTGCAACGAAGCTATAAGTAAAATTCCAGATTGCTATCGCCAATGGGGTTGCGATTGCTTTCCAATTTCGTGGGAGCGGTCGCCGTTTAGCAGCGGAAACCTTAATGCCATAAAACAGATACGGAATATTGTGAATGATGGGCATTATGATATTGTCCATTGTCACACGCCTATCGCAGCTGCGTGTACAAGAATTGCTTGTCGGCAAGCCAGAAAAAATGGATTAAAAGTTATCTATACTGCGCATGGCTTTCATTTTTACAAAGGTGCACCGCTGAAAAACTGGCTGATATACTATTCGGTTGAAATGCTTTGCTCTCGCTGGACAGATGTTCTTATTACCATTAATCGCGAGGATTATGAGCTTGCCAAAAAGAAAATGTATGCAAAGAGAACTTATTATGTTCCAGGCGTCGGAATTGATGTTGGAAAGTTTGCAAACACAATCGTTGACAGAGATAAAAAAAGGGCGGAAATTGGCATCCCGTCAGATGCAGTCGTTTTAATTTCTGTGGGTGAACTTTCCAAACGGAAAAATCATGAAGTAATATTAAGAGCAATATCTGGTATTAAAAATAAAAACATTTTTTATTGCGTAGTAGGGAGGGGCTCTTTATATAGACATCTTATAAATCTTTCAGTAAAGTTAGGGATAAGTGACAATATCAGATTTTTAGGCTTCAGAAGTGATATAAATGAATTACTCAAAACATCAAATATTTTCTGCTTACCCTCCTTACAAGAGGGGTTACCAGTTGCATTAATGGAAGCCATGGCCAGCGGGTTGCCGTGTATTGTCTCGAAAATTCGAGGAAATGTAGACTTAGTTGATAAAAATGGAGCAGTGTTGTTTGATCCATATAATGTTGATGATTGCCGAGAAGTTATTCAGAATTTGCTTAACCTAGATAGAGAAAAATTTGGTCAATACAACACCGAGAGAATTAAAAAGTTTGAAAATAGTGCTATTATTGAGCAAATGATAAAAATATATCAAACGTTATGATGCCAGGTGAAAAAATGAAGAACAAGAGAATTACTTTTATATTGGGAAGTCTTCGAAGAGGTGGAGCAGAACGGGTTATATCAATTCTTTCACGTGATTACGCAGAAATTGGATGGGACGTTGACATTCTACTACTTCTCTTCAGTGATATCGAGTATGAGCTTCATCCTAATGTAAAAGTGTATAATTTTAGCGGTATAGAGCAGTCGCGTATGAAACGTCTTCCGTATTGGCTGAAAAGCATACGAAGATATGTAACAAATAATGAGCCAGATGTGGTGCTCGCCTTTGCAGCGCGCATCAATATCATAGCGCAGATTGCATGCTTTGGAGTAAAGAAGCGTTTCTTCATTTCTGAAAGAAATGATCCTCGATGTGACGGACGTTCTAAGCTTGTTGATCTTGCAACAAAAATACTTTATCCGAAAGCGGATGGCGTTGTTTTTCAAACAAAGCATGCTGCATCTTATTTCCCCAAATTAAGGAACAGTGCAATTATCGCTAATCCAATATCAGTAGAGGCATATGCTGTTAAAAGCACGAAAAAGAAGCTTGTCGCAGTGGGGCGCTTAGATACACAAAAAAATCATAAGATGCTTATTAATGCCTTTGTTCAAGTAGTACAAAAATTTCAAGATTGTACGCTTGAGATTTATGGAAGAGGCAAAGGTTTGGAGAACGAAATCAAGAAACAAATCGTAGATCTCGGCCTTGAAAATTGTATCTTCCTTATGGGAAATGTTAGCAATATTCATGAGTGTATTGCTGATGCCAGTGTATTTGTGTTGTCTTCAGACTATGAGGGTCTATCCAATGCACTGTTGGAAGCTATGATGATGGGCTTGCCTTGTATTTCCACCAATTGTGCAGGTTCCGACGAGTATATCCGCAACGGCGAAAATGGATTATTAGTTCCAACAAATGATGAAAATGCTATGGCGCAGGCAATTAATCAAATGCTAAGCAATGATGCCAAAAGGCAGCAATACGGCAAGACTGCTGCAGAAGATGCGGTAGCTTTTATGAAAGAAAATGTATTACTACAATGGCATGCGTTTTTAGATGAGGATGTGAAATTATGAGCCTTCGGAAGTTTTTGGTATTTGGTGTAGGAAGATTCGTGCCAGACAGATCTTGGATACAAATTAAGTTCGTACAATGGTTTGGACATTTTGCAAATCTAAAAAATCCGCAAACCTTCAATGAGAAACTACAATGGATCAAGCTATATGATCGCAGGCCAGAATACACTATGATGGTGGACAAGTACGAGGTGAAGAAGTATGTTGCGGAGCAAATAGGTGATGAGTATGTAATTCCACTGCTCGGTGGTCCTTGGGAAAACTTTGAGGAAATTAATTTTGACAAGCTTCCACAGCAATTTGTCTTAAAGACCACTCATGATTGTGGTGGAGTACTTATATGTAAAGAAAAGAGTCAATTCGACAAGGAAAGTGCAAAAAAATTCTTTAACCAACATTTAAAGTACAATTACTATCTGACTTGCCGCGAGTGGCCCTATAAAAATGTGCGGCCGCAGATTATTGCAGAAAAATATATGACGGATGGCAATAATGCCTTCCTTCCAGTCTATAAGATATTCTGTTTCGGAGGCAGGCCCAAAATTATTCAGGCTATTCAAGATGATAAGCAACCTAATGAAAGTATTGATTATTTTGATACCCAATGGAATTTGCTGAAGTTTCGACAAAACTTTCCCAACAGTGCTAAGTCTTTATTAAAGCCCGCAAAACTGGATGAAATGTTAAAAATCTCAGAAGTACTTTCTGCTGGAAGGTGTTTTATACGTGTTGATCTGTACAACATTAATGACAAAGTAATGTTTTCGGAGTTCACTTTCTTTTCTGATAGCGGTTTCGCAAAATTTTATCCTCCGGAGTGGGATAATATACTGGGGAGTTGGGTTCGGCTACCTAAAGAGGAGTACAAATGAACAAATATATTAGATTTTTACTCAATTCGGATTATAGATTTAAGACACTGGATGATCGTGGATTCTTTAAAAGGCTGCCTGATAAAACATATTTAGAGCGGAAGTATAAAGTAAGGTTTCACCAAAAGCTCAATCTTGACAATCCACAGACTTTCAACGAGAAGCTGCAATGGCTGAAGCTATATGACCGAAATCCCCTATATACAACGTTGGTAGACAAATAC
>JAQSXG010000011.1 GCA_029256785.1 Neobacillus sp. | reverse complement strand
TTGGTACTGTTTCACCGGTAATCCGCCTCGCTTCATGTGCTGCGAAGGTGTAGGTCATAATTGTACGATCCACCTCTGCACGTGCTGCCTTTAATGGCTTAGCAGCCTCCTTTGCAATAATCCTTGCGCATTCCTCTTTTTCATCCTTAAGGTATCCTACTACCTTTTCAAGAATTTCTGCACGTTGAAAGGCCGGCATATCAGCCATTTTACCCGCCGCTTGTTCGGCTGCACTTATAGCATCCAGCACATCGTCAGGACTGGCAATCGCAATATCGCTAATATACTCTAAATTATAAGGGTTTCTTAGCTCGGCATAAGAAAATGTATTTCTATGTTCCCCACCAATCCACAATGGTTTCTTCACACTAATCCCTCCAATCTTCAAATATTTTATATTTTCACTTTATTCTATTGTACCATTTTTTTCGGTTCTTCTTCTGTAGTTTGTACCTGACTGACTTCACACCATTTTAGTAATGTCAGAGCAATGATCTCGCTTGCATTAAACATCTCTTCTAAGACGATATGCTCATTCGCATCATGAGCGGTCTCTGTCACACCTGGACCGAATACCACAACGGGGGTATGTCCGATATTTGAAAGGATTCCACCATCCGTACCCCATGGACTAGCTTCTATAATCGGTTCCTCTCCCTTTATTTCTGAGAAACTCTCAGAAAGTGTCTGTATTAGCGGGTGATTACTCTCAAGATTACCAGGCAGCCATCTTCCACCAAACCACTCAACTTCGAGAGGGTTTTCCTTAAACCAATCTTCTTGTTCATTTATTTTTTGCAGGCAATTTATCATTTCTTGTTGCGCAGCCGATATTGTTTCATCAGGTGCAACTCCCATTCTCCCTTCAATTACAGCCACATCGGGCACGGAGGATGGCCACTCCCCACTGTTTATTTTTCCTATATTAATTGGTATAGGAATCGGAATTTTATCAAAAAGGGGATCAACGATTTTTTCATTACGCGCTTTCTCTAATTCTTGCAAACTCTCGATGACAATCAGTGCTTTTTCAATTGCACTTACTCCTTCATATCTAGTACCCCCGTGAGCAGCTCTTCCCTTAACAGTAATACGAAACCACATTGAACCCTGTTGCTTAGGAAAAATCTTCATGTTTGTCGGTTCTGGAATGATTGCACCATCAGCTTTATAGCCTCTAAGCACTGCTGCGAGTGTACCCGCACCACCACTTTCTTCTTCAATCACGCTTTGATAAATAACATCACCCTTCAGTTTAATGCCCGTTGCAATTAACGATTCTATCGCCATTAACAGCGCAACCGTTCCGCCCTTCATATCGGTTGCACCACGCCCATAAAGCTTTCCACACTCAATTTGTCCGCTGAATGGATCGTGTTTCCAGTTCTTCTCATCACCTACTGGAACTACATCTATATGTCCGTTTAGGATAATCGATTTTCCTCCGCCAGACCCTTTTAAGACAGCAACTACATTCGGATTCCCTCCAAAGCTCTTCCGGTCACAGCAATAAGCAGGATGCTGCGTGAGACCATCTCCGCCAATTTCCCAAATATCCAAATCCAGGCCAAGTTGACGGCACTTCTCAATAATAATTGCTTGGGCACTGCTTTCATTTTCCCTTGTACTATTCTCTTGTACTAGTATTTGTAAAAACCGAGCTCCCTTCGCTCGATTGTCCTTTAGCCATTGTTTGATATCTGTTTCATTACTCATTTATCCATTCACTCCTTCATGGATTAATATGGGATTCGGCGAATCTCTCTACATTCAATAAATTCACAGCCGGTTTTTTGCAAGACAGCATTTAAATCATATGGGGCAAATAACTCTGTTAACTGTAAGCCACTAGGTGTCACTTTAAATACAGCAAGGTCAGTTATGATCAAGTCAACACAATTTGAAGAAGTTAGTGGAAGGGTACAGGTGGAAACAATCTTTGGTTTTCCCGCTCGATCACAATGATTCATTACGACTATTACTTTTCTTGCCTTTTGTGCAAGCTCCATCGCTCCACCCATTCCAGGTACTTTTTTTCCTGGAACAATCCAGTTAGCAAGGTCACCCTTCTCGCTCACTTGGAGTGAACCCAATATCGTTAGATCGACGCGTCCCCGCCGGATTATCCCAAAGGAAATCGTACTATCACAATAAGAACCGCCAATGGTTAACGTAACTGGAAAACCTCCTGCATTACATAAATTTTCATCCTCATAACCTTTTTCAGGGCTAGGTCCCATGCCGGTAATTCCGTTCTCAGCATGAAACATCACTATCTTATCTTTTGGCAAATGATTAGGGACGAGTGATGGAATCCCGATACCCAAATTTACAACCATTCCCGAATCAATTTCCTCAGCTGCTCTTCTAGCCATTCGGTTTCTACTGTCTACTCCCATGCCCATTTCCAGTTCACTCCCTTTGAAGGTATGACGTAATCGATAAACACCCCTGGAGTGATTATTTCATCAGGATTCAAACTGCCAAGAGGGACAATTTCATCTACTTCAGCAATCGTTATATCACCCGCCATCGCCACAAGTGGATTTGTATTTCGCGCACTTTTGTCATAAATTAAATTCCCATATAGGTCAGCTTTTTTTGCATAAACAATGGAAACATTTGCTGTTAATGCGGTTTCAATTAAGTAGTCCTTCCCATTAAGTTGAAAATGTGGTTTGTCTTTAGAGACTAATTCATTATCCATGCCAATATCAGATAAAATCGCAGGTAGCCCTACACCGCCAGCACGAATTCTTTCTGCAAGAATTCCTTGTGGTGAAAATTCGACTTCCATCATTCCTGCATGCATTAGCTCACCAGCAATCGGATTGGACCCGATATGTGAGGCAATCACTTTAATCGCCCTACCTTTACTAACCAACTTCCCAATACCAATATGCGGAAAACCCGTATCATTCCCTATCAATGTCAACTGACTAATCCCTTTCTCCAGTATTCCATCAATAAGTGCTGGTGGTGTTCCTACACCTCCGAACCCACCAAACATTAATGTCATCCCATCATAAAATTGACCCATCACCTGCTCTAGCGTGGTAACTTTTCCAAACGGATTTTCCACTTACACATCACCAACTGTCCTGTGTTTTTTCAGATACTCTGAAAAGTTCTCAAATGTTTGGTTCAATAATTTGATCAATTCATCCATTTTCTGCTGTGTTATGGTTAATGGTGGAGAAATGATTATGGAATCACCATTTACCCCATCAATGCCTGCACCCGCCGGATATACGAGCAAACCATTTTCCTTCGCCATAGCAACCATCTTTGATGTAACCATCATTTTTCTTGGAAAAGGAGTCTTATCTATATTGCTTTCTACAAACTCAATTCCCAGTAATAAACCCTTCCCACGAACATCCCCAATAAAGGTAAATTGACTCTTTACCTTTTCAAGCTGTTTTTTTAGGTAAGTTGACTTCCATTCTACTTCCTTTACAATCTTATTTTTTTCTAGATATTCAAGAACTGCTAAGGAAACTGCACAAGATTGGGGATTCGCACTTAACGTATGCCCGCTCATTACTATTTTTGATCCCTTTAAAATTGGCTCCATCACCTTTTCACTTGCAAGGGCAGCAGCAATAGGTGCATAGCCTGCCCCCATTCCCTTCCCTAATGCGACAATATCAGGAATAACATCCCACTGCTCAATCGCAAGCATGGATCCCGTCCTTCCAAAGCCTGTCATAACCTCATCAGCAATGAATAAAATATCATTTTCATCGCAGATCTTTTTTATTACTTTAAAGTAATCCTTCGGTGGTGTAATTGCACCGCCGGCTGCCCCAATTATTGGCTCGGCAATAAATGCCGCAATGCTATTGGCACCGATTCTCTTAATGGAGGTTTCCAGCTCCTGTGCACACAAAAAGCCGCAAGAGGGTGCCTCAAGGCTGTAGGGACAGCGGTAACAATATGGCGGGTTAATCACTGGAAAATCCTCTAAGAGCGGGACGAACCTTGCCCTTCTCCCGGTATGTCCAGACATTGAAAGTGCACCCAAGGTAATTCCGTGATAACTGACCCATCGAGATAAAACCTTTGTTTTAGTGTGGATGCCTTTTTCTTGCCAATACTGGATCGCCATTTTCATCGCTGTTTCCGTTGCTTCAGAGCCGCTATTTACAAAAAAACACCAATTAAGATCCCCCGGTGTTAGCTCAGCGATTTTTCTGGCTAACTTCTCTGCCGCTTCACTGGTAAACTGTGATCGGTAGACAAACGATACTTTTTTTGCCTGTTCTTGCATTGCTTCTATAATCTCCGCCACTCCATGCCCTATGTTCGCGGTAACCGCCCCTGAGGCAGCATCCAAATATCTTTTTCCTTCCATATCAAACAAATATACCCCTTTGCCATAATCAATCGTCGGCAACGTTTCATCAAGTACTGGCTTAATAAGAAATGATCGTTCCAAAACGGTACCACTTCCCTCTTCTTAATATTCCAAGTCTATTAGTTAATTGTATGAACAGATTTATGTTTCTTTCTTGATATTAAGAATAAAGAGTCCAAAAAAAAAACAGACACACATTGGTGTCTGTTTTAATAACTTACAACTTTTAGATTTTCCAAGTCCTGATCGTTGTCTGCCAAGTTTTGAAAATATCCATCTAAATCATTTTCAAGCACAAAATTCAATTCCTCTTTTGCCTCTTCCATTCTGTTTAAAAGCGCTAGGTAACATGCTTTATTGTAATGGGCAAGTATATGATTTGGTTCGGACTTTAGGACCGAGTTTGTTATCTCGAGTGCTTTTTTGATTTCATTTAATTGCCTAAATGTCACGCCAAGTCCAATTTTAATATCCGAATCATAAGGATGATAGAAAAGTCCGTTTTCAAGTAGTTCTTTCGCTTTCAAATAACTCCCCTGAGCATTAAATAATTGTCCTAAACGGGAATGGACGTTGCTTTCAAACGGATTCACCTCGATAATTCTCTTCATCCGTTCTTCCGCTTCTTCCCTATCTCCTAATTCACACCTACATAAAGCCACCAAATACTGTAGATGCGTATCATCAAGGTCAGAGTTTAGTTGACGTTCAAACAAGGGTAGTGCAGAATGATAATTTTCTTGTGTTAAAAAGTTCATACCTAGCTGGTAGGCAAGGCGATCATCCCAATGGTGCTTTAACGTTTTTTGTACTATTTTTACCGCTTCTTCAGCTAGGTCGAAAATTTCATAGAATTTAGCAAAACGACTGACAGCTGCCAGATTGTCTTTATCCAATTTTATGGCAAGCTCATATAACTCAATAATTGAACCAAAAATAGAGATTTGCTTCGTCCGATTCTTTATTTTACGAACAAAACGGCCAAAGACATTGCCTTTCTCTTCGTCAGCCCATTCTAGGTTCGCGATATATTGTTGGCCAGCTTCAGCAGCTAATAAAAACCGGGTACTTTTTATTTCCTTTTGACCCTTTAAAGCATGGAGAAAAGCAGGCAAGCTCGACCACTTATTTGCTTGCGACGAATAGAGAATTAATGATTGATAAAACCCTTCATCTTCTGGATACTGATTCAAAAGTAGCTTAAGAAAGTCTGCAGCCCTTACCCAATTTTTCATTTTAATAGATAGTTTTGCTTGGTGATGTATTAACTCAGGATGATCCGATTCAATCGCAAGTGCGGATGCAAGATACTCCTTTTCATCAGATGTTCTTCCAAGTGCACCGAAGACATATGCAAGGGCATCCAGCTGCCATATTTTCATGTCGTCTCCATCTAGTAATTGGAGCTTAGTTACTAATTGATTTAACCCGTCTTCATCCAAAATAGAGGCTAAATATTCTATATTTACACTCTGGGGCGAAAGATTAAGGACAGCTAAAAGGTATTGCGCTTCCTCCTCATCCTTTCCTTCCATACCAGCCATCTCTGCCAGCCTCACTAAAGCTGATTCAATCCGTCTATCTAGCTCTATGCACTTTTTAAATGTGTCTTTTGCAAGACCATACTGACCAATTTTGTAGTAGACCTCACCTAATCGATAATAAGAAAATGCATTCTCCCTAATCTTTAACGCCGATTGATAGCACTCCATTGCCAATGAAAATTGCTCTTTTTCTTCATATAATGACCCCTGATAGCATGCATACTCAATGAGTTGCGGATTTTCAGCAAACTTCCTCCCTAGATACTTTATTGCACGATCAATAAAAGTTGACTCTTCTACCAATCTTACATAGTGCTCTAAAGCTTGAGTTAGATTACCCTGAATCTTGCTTATCCCATCCTCAACGAGCTGAAGGGCTTCTTCAAGTAGTAGGTCATTTTCGTTTTCTTTTGCCCATTTTGCAAGCAACTCACCACTATTAATTAAATACTCACTATCGTCTTTGAAACGAGGCAGATGATCTTTAAGATATTCAATCGCATCATCTCTAGCAGCCATCATTTCTGCCAAGCCGATATAAGCAAACCGTTCATCTGGAAATAATTCGATGCATGTTTGATAAAAGTATTTTGCCTCTTCGGTCTTATCATTCTCCCGGTAAAACTCTCCCAATCGTACATAAAGTTGCGAAGAATTAGCCGCTTCCAGTCCAGACTGTAACAGCTCTTCTGCCCGCAATGGCTGTTCAAACTCATATTCATAAAGGTCAGCAGCAGCAAGATAGGCATAGGGGACATAATTCTCTAGTTTGATAGACAATAAATATCCTCTCATCGCCTTCCTTAACCTTCCAAGCTGTTGATCAAGCCGCGCCCTTTCATACCAAGCATGACCATCTGTTGGTTCCTCACGAATAAGCTGGTTATATATCTTACGTGCCTCTTCATACTCTTGTTTCTCAATCAACACGGCCGCATGATTGATCCGGACAAAACGATCCTTAGGCGCCAACTCCAGACTAATTAACGAGTAGTATTCTGCCTTTTCAATATCCTCATTATAAAGATACGATAAGGCAAGATAACTCCAAGTATAATATTGATCAGAGTCGATTTGCAGAGAGTTTCTAAAATAGGTAATCGCTTCATTCGTTTCGGAAAAATAAAGAGCAATTCGACCTTTTAAAAAGTGATAAAGTGGACTAAAAGTTTTTCGAATTGTATGCTTTAACTGCTCTCGAGACTGATCCATTTTTTGCAGACGCATATAAGCCTGGGCAATATGTAAATTCATAAAATCATTATTCGGATAAAGCTCCGAAAGTTTCTCGATACATGAAAGGATGAACTCACTATATTCCTCGAAAGAAAAATGCTTAACGACATAAATGGATGTATAAGGTACATCTAGGTTTTCTTTGAGAAACTGAAAAAATATTTCCTTATACTGTTCCTCTTCTTCCTCCAACTTTTCTCCTAAATAGTTGACTGTTCGGAAATACTGGTTCTCCTCCATTGAAAGAAAATCTACTTCAGCAGCCCTTTCCTTTGGAACACAAACAATCGACATATAGCTTGTTGCCACATTTACTTTTTCAAGGTCTTCGCTTGATAGGTAGATGGTTTCAAGCATATTCGGATCTTGAATATGATAAAAATCAAAACGACTGTCATAGCCAGTCATCACTTGAACATGCGAAGAGTGTTCAAAATCAACGCTTAATAGAATCGGGATATTTTTCGCCAATAATGTTTGATAATGTTCTTTATTCCCAATGAAGTACTTGCATTCATACCCAATGCTCTCAAGATAATTAACGGTAGTCGAAAGCTTTGAACCGGTAAAGTCGAAAATTTGGGCGGCAATTTCATCCTGGGTAATATTCATTCCGTAGAAAGATAGAATCATTTCTAAGCTTGCTGGAACACAATAATTACTTTTTTGAATAATAGGGTTAATAGCTAACTTAGTTAACATACCATCAGCATTTTTTTGCTTAAATAATGACTTCGTTTCTTCCTTTGTAAAAGCTTCAAGTCGATCCATATCAGCAAGTTGATAAAGAGCAATTTCTGTTAGATGGTGAAAATACCGATGAAATGCATGGTCTGGTATTTTTCCATTCAAATCTTTAATAACTTCTAACAGTTCCTTCGGCTGACCGAGATCGCGATATCTCTTAGCCTTTTCTAGTTGGAAGGAAGGCGTTTCTGGGTAAAGATGTTCACCCTTTTCAATTAGCTCTAAGGATTCCTTCGACTGCCCATTGGCTGCCAGCAAATCTGCTAATAATAAATAACAAATACGCCCCTTTTCCTTTGTCTCCAAACCTTTTGTTAGATACTCACGAGCACGCTCCCGATCACCTAACTGCATATATACATACCCAAGCTTATCTTCAATTGTACTTGGTGATTGCTTAATTTTTTCAAGCAATACTTCTGCTTCTTTTATTCGTTTCATTTCTAGCAAACATCGAAGCTTACAAAAATAGATTCTCTCAATTTGTTCACTGTGATGAATATCCCACTGTATATCAGCAATTGCTGATGAAATGAGTTCATCCGCTTCGATTAATTTCCCTTGATCCAAAAGCTCTTCGCAATACCAGGAAATGGTCAATAGAGTAGGATATTTCCGATAAGCATAACGAGTGAGAAAGGAGCTAATATGAAACATTAGAAAATGATCTGTGAAACGAATGAGCACTTGAAAGTCCTCTGCAGATTCAATCCGTTGTATTTCCGCTTTAAACTCAGAATAGCGAAGACTTTTTATCCTTGATATTTCTTTATTCACTATTGTTAATGCTTTGGCAAATTCCTTTTTATCATACAAGGCTTTTAGCTGCGCAATAATGTTCATGTTCCACCTCTCACTTTTGTATGCATTTTATAATACCTCTAGCATATAAAAAAATGGCAAAAAATTCTATAGTAGATGCTAATCTGTCTTTTACTTTTCGCAATGATTATTATAGAATAACACTTAGATTTACATAAGGAAGGTACTAATGAATATTTCGAGAAAAAACAAAGCAATAAAGAAAGAATTATCCACCATACAGTTAATTGTTATTTTTTACTTATCCGCATTAGCCATATCAACACTCTTATTATTAATACCATTTGCTCACAAAGAAGGAGTATCTTTGAGCTTTATAGACGCCCTATTTACGTCTGCAAGTGCTATAAGTGTTACAGGACTTTCCATCATCTCTCTTAAAGATACCTTTAGTAACTTCGGAATCTTCCTATTATGTATTATTCTCCAATTAGGCGGCCTAGGGGTAATGAGTTTGAGTACCTTTATCTGGGTGATGATTGGTAAAAGAGTGGGCTTACGGGAAAGACAATTAATTATGATCGACCAAAATCAATCTAAATTATCCGGACTCGTACATTTAGCGAAAAGAATTTTTATCATTTTCATTTCTTTCGAAGTGTTTGGTGGTGTGATTCTAGGGATTCGTTTCTTAGATTATTTTGAACAGCCTATCACAGCATTTAAACACGGATTATTTGCGTCCATTAGCGCGACAACAAATGCTGGATTCGATATTACTGATGAGTCACTTATCCGGTTTAGTTCAGACTACATTGTGCAAGCAATTATTATTTTATTAATGATCTTCGGTGCCATCGGCTTTCCTGTTATTGTTGAAATTTATGAATTCTTTTTAAGTCTTAGAGAGAAAAAAAGATTTCACTTTACCCTATTTACTAAGTTAACAACCTCAACTTTTATCGTGTTAACAGTAGTGGGTGCTTTGTTAATTTATTTACTGGATAGTCATAACTTTTTTCTGAATAAGCCATGGCACGAATCATTTTTTTACTCGTTGTTTAATTCCGCTACGACAAAAAGTGCGGGATTAGCAACAATGGATATTAATGACTTAACACCGAGTAATCAGCTTTTCATGTCCATCTTAATGGTCATTGGTGGCTCACCAAGCAGTGCCAGTGGTGGGATTCGGACAACTACTTTTGCAATCATTGTATTGGCTATTATATTTTATGCTCAGGGAAAAAGTACGATAAAAATATTTCGGAGAGAATTGCATAGTGAGGATATTCTAAAATCCTTTATCGTATTAACAACAGCAGTGATTCTTTGTTTATCCTCAATTTTAATACTTTCTGTTACTGAAAATGGAACAATTATGGAAGTTATTTTCGAGGTTTCCTCAGCGTTTGGTACGAATGGGCTGTCAATGGGCTTAACACCTAGATTATCAACATTCGGTAAGATCCTCATCATTCTGCTAATGTTTATCGGGAGAGTAGGAATCGTTACTTGTTTATTAATCTTAAGAGGCAAAGGAAATCACTACGAGAAAATTCACTTTCCAAAAGAAAAAGTGACAATCGGATAAGACGAGGGGGATATTTTAAAAAAAATATCCTCTTTTTTGTGTGGCATACTCTGAAGTAAGGAGCTGTTCCTATTCATCGACCGAAAGCCCACCTACAAATCGCGTTCAGGCTATAACCCCCGCACTAATAGGCGGAAGCCCACATGTTCACTGTTTCCCCAAATAGAAAAAACCCGCTAGGTAGCGGGTTTAGGACATGACTGTTTCTAATTTACGTTCGTTGGTCTGTTTCTTTTCGATGATGTCTCTGGCTATCCAGACGCCACAAGCGCTGGCTTGTGCGAGGCCACGGGTAATTCCAGCACCGTCACCACCAACATACAACCCGTTGATCTCTGACTCAAAGCGGTCATTTAGTTTAGGTCTCGCTGAATAGAATTTTGCTTCCACACCGTAGAATAGTGTGTGTTCGGATGCGAAACCTGGTGAAACTTGATTTAACGCCTCCGTCATTTCAATTAAACTTTTTAGTGTATTATAAGGAAGGACTAAGCCTAAATCGCCAGGTACTGCTTCTTTAAGGGTCGGCTCGATGAAACCTTCCTTAATTCTTCTATCTGTCGATCTTCTACCTTTTAAAATATCACCGTATTTTTGCACAATTAGGCCACCGTTCGAAAGGCTGTTAGCCAACCGGGAAACTTCATGTGCATATTCATTCGGTTTATCAAACGGTTCCGAAAAAGTGTGTGAAACAAGTAGGGCTAGGTTCGTGTTTGGACTGCCAAGCTGCGGATCCTTATATGCATGACCGTTCGCAAGCATAATCCCCGAGTGATTTTCAACGACCACATGTCCGGAAGGATTGCTACAAAAAGTCCGTACCCGTGTTCCGACAGAAGTATTGAAAACAAATTTCCCCTCATATAAATGGTCATTTATTTCCTGCATAACAATATTTGAAGTCTCCACACGAACACCAATATCTACCTGATTACTAATCATTCGCAAACGGCGTTTCTTTAAAACCTCAGTCAACCATTTGGAACCATCTCTACCTGGTGTAATGACCACCTTATCTGCATAGATATTCTGATCATTTTTCAGCTTAATGCCCTGTACGTGATGGCCATCGGCTGCTTTTTCCGTAAGTAAATCCTCTACTTCTGTTTTAAAAACCATCTCTATTTTCGTTTTTAAGTATTCATAGATACTTTTCATAATTTGTAAGTTTTGTTCAGTTCCCAGGTGACGTACTTGGGCACGTAACAACTTTAATCCAGCTGCATAGCCTCTGCGTTCAATACTCTTGACGGCATCCGTTAGGGGGTCTGTAATACTTTCTGTTGCTCCATGAGATAAATTAATCTCGTCAACATAACGAATTAACTCGATAACCTCAGAATCTGGCAAATAGTCTGTCATCCAACCACCAAATTCACTTGTTATATTAAACTTTCCATCTGAGTATGCGCCTGCTCCGCCAAAGCCACTTGTAATCGAACACGCAGGTAAACATCCAGCAAATTGCTTTTTCCCAGCAGCTGGAGGACATTTCTCGATTTTATTTTGTAAAATTGGACAATTCCTTAGGTAAATATCATGTCCTTTATCCACTAACAGCACCTTTGCGTTCGGCATTTTTAGTGTAAGTTCATAGCAGGTGAAAATCCCTGCGGGTCCAGCACCCACCACAATTACATCATATCTATTTTCCATTGTCCAAAACCTCCAAGACGAATTTGCTTAACCAATGGTAAATATATCAGAGTTTTTTTACAAGGTCAATAGTAAACACGAACTATATAATTAAACTATAATATAATGTTCGTGTTTTACTCACTTTCTGAAGATACAAAAAAGGCTGACTAGGAGGTAGAATCCGCCTTAGTCAGCCTTTTGTAAAGCTATTAGCACCAGCTTGCGCCGATAATAATTAACAAAATAAACAGTACCACGATTAATGCAAAACTGTTAAATCCTCCACCTACAGGTGCTGCATAACCATATCCACAACAATCATATCCATAATGCATCCAAAATCACTCCTTGCGATATTGTTCTTTACATTGTTACATTATGAAGTAGATACTTGACCTGTATGTGCATTCGCCTATATTATTTAAATCAATCAAAAAAATTTGTGGGTGATTATAAATGAAAGCAGTTTTGAAGAATTTTATTAACGGTATTTTAACGATCGTTCCAATCATTCTTGTAATCTTTGTCATCTATAAAACTTTTCTATTTCTAGATGGTCTCTTAGGAAACACATTGAAGCCATATTTTGAAGAGGATTATATTCCGGGGATTGGCTTGTTGACTACGATTATCTTAATTACCTTTTTAGGCTGGTTATCTACGAAATTTATAACTGGTACGATCATCAAATTAATCGATAAATGGCTTGAAAAAATCCCAGTTGTAAAAACCATCTACTCAGTTATCAAAGACACCGTTCAATCCTTTCTTGGTGAAAAAAAGTCCTTTTCAAAGGTAGCACTTGTAGTGATACCAGGTACAGAAATGAGAAGTATGGGGTTTGTTACTTCTGAGCAATTAGAGAATTTTTACAGCCCACTTAAAGACCATGTCGCTGTTTATATCCCGCAAACGTTTCAGGTGGCTGGATTTACATTTTTAATTCCTAAGGAGCAGGTAGAAATCATCGATGTAAAGCCTGAGGATGCGATGAAATTTATTCTCTCTGGCGGGATGACATCCACTTCAAAGCAAAAAAGCCAAGAAAAATAGCCGCAATATTTGCGGCTATTTACTTTTCATCAAATAACTTCGAGTAGGCACCATATCCTTCTGCTTCCAACTGTTCTACTGGGATAAATCTTAAGGCTGCAGAATTAATACAATAGCGCAAACCGTTAGGACCTGGACCATCATCAAACACATGACCTAAATGGGAGTCCGCTGTTTTACTTCTAACCTCAGTTCGCACCATGAAGTGACTTGTGTCGGTTTTTTCAATTACTTCTTCCTCTTCAACCGGCTTGGTAAAACTAGGCCAGCCACAGCCGGCATCATATTTATCAAGTGAACTAAACAACGGCTTTCCAGAAACAAGATCCACGTATATACCTTCTCTTGTTTCATTCCAATACTTATTCCTAAACGGCGGCTCTGTACCATTGTTTTGTGTAACCTCGTATTGAATTGGATTTAATTCCTTCTTCAGCTGTTCTTTATTTTTCATTTCGATCGCCCCAATGCTCTTTAATAAAACCCGCTCGGCCGGAACCGACATGGTATCCTTCATAATGCAAGCGATTTTTCTTATAGTAATGCTGATGATACTCTTCTGCACGGTAGAAGGTTTTTGCTGGTAAGATTGGTGTTACAACTGGTTTAGTAAAGCGGCCACTTTCTTGTAAGGCTTGCTTTGATTCTTCAGCAAGAGCTTTCTGTGTTTCATTGTGGTAAAAAATCGCAGTTTGATATGATTGACCGCGGTCGTGAAATTGACCACCTGGATCAGTTGGATCAATTTGCTGCCAAAATAATTCTAGAAGCTTTTCATACGGAAAAATCTCTGGATTAAATGTTATCTGCACCGCTTCATAGTGTCCGGTAGCCTCGGTACAAACTTGTTCATACGTCGGATTCTCAACAGTACCGCCTGTATACCCGGAAATCACGCTTATAATTCCCGGCTGTTCATCGAACGGCTTGACCATACACCAAAAACAGCCGCCTGCAAAAGTCGCCAATTGGTTAGTAGCTTCCACACTCCCACTCCTTTATTATTGTATTGAATAAAAGTATACAGAAAAAAAGCCCAAAAATACAATTTCCAACTTCGGGACGGTAGAAAACTATACTGGTCTGAAACGTCTTCGGACAACAATTACCAACCTGCGCTTTCTGCTGGCCGAACCCACCTCTCCTTCGGACAACCAATACCAACGTTCACCCTCTCCTGTCCAAACCAAAACTCCCCACAAAAAAACCGAACCAGATTTACATCTCTAGTTCGGAGGTGGCCATTAAAACTTCTTTTTCTGTCTCATTTGCTTGGTGATATTCTTCCATTTATTTCTCTCTTCCGTTTGTGCGCGCTTGTCAGCCTTGCGTTCTATATAGCTAAGCTCTTTTTGAAGCTTGTTATAGCTAGTTAGACGTTCAGGAGCTAGTGCACCCTCCACAATCGCACCAACCACCGCACAGCCCGGCTCATCATTGTGCTGACAATCCCTGAAACGGCACTCCTCGGCTAATTCATCAATATCTGAGAACGTTTCTGATAGACCATCCGAGCTTTCCCACAGCTGAAGCTCTCGCATTCCAGGGGTATCAATTAAAATACTGCCATTCGGAAGTTGAATTAACTCTCGATGTGTTGTTGTATGCCGCCCCTTATCATCTGCTCCTCGAATTTCTTGGACAACCTGCTTTTCATCACCCAATAATCGGTTGGTCAGCGTTGATTTCCCAACCCCCGAAGAACCAAGGAGGGCAACCGTTTTCCCTGGAGCCAAATACGGACTAAGCTGATCTAATCCGCTCATCATTTCCGCACTAATCGGAATAACCGGAACACCTCCAAAGGCTATGGATTGAACTGCAGAAAGCTTTTCCTCGATATCATCACATAAATCCGCTTTACTTAAGATAATAACCGGATTCGCACCACTCTCCCAGGCTAACAACAGATAGCGTTCAATTCTTCTCAAATTAAGATCCTCATTAAGTGAATTGACCAGAAAAATAGTATCAACGTTCGCTGCTACAATTTGTTCCTCAGCTGTCCTTCCCGCTGATTTTCTAGAAAACTTACTAAATCGAGGCAATACGGTATAGATGGTTCCTTTGCCTTCCTCCACACGGGGCTTTAGAATCACCCAGTCACCAACGGCAGGGTAATCCTCCCGATTAACTGCATCAAAGCTAAATTTCCCTGTAACCTCACACAACAACTCACCATGTTCCGTCCAAACACGATACATCCGTTTATGCTCTAAAGCCACCCGGCCAATAATCATTTCATCCTTCTGTTTTAAACGATCAAAGTCTTTTTTCAGGTTTTCTGTTAATCCCATTGCTACTAAATTCATTCATTATTCCTCCAAAAATATAATATAAAAAAACCACAGGCACACACAGCCCGTGGTTGATCCACATCATGGAATAATGAATAGAAATTCCCCTACTTAGAGAAATCCTCGGGCTGTGCAAACAGTATTGAAATTAGCGACAATTAACGTATTTTCAACTACCATAGTGCTCACCCGCTTTCCGATATATTTGTATTTATTATATGTTTAATTTATCCATTTGTAAATAAAAAGCTTAAAAAAGGAGTTTTAGACACCTACCCAATTATTCTTGAATAAATTAGTATGTAGAAAGGAGCGAGAAAAATGACCTCAAACAGGAACGTTTCTGATTATCTTCAAAAAGCTTCCATTTACGATTCATTAGCCCAATATTATAAATACACCCATCCTAACTTGCACATTTATTATTATTTAAAACACCTGAACAATGTGAATAAGGCATTGCAAATGAGAAACAATCAGCAGCAGCCCTTAGCTGATGCAATGGTACGGTTCCTACACACTTCCCCTGATGCGCCAAATATCGATATCTATATAAATGGTCAGCTTACATTGAAAAACCTTCCCTTCAAGCAAATAAGTACCTATCTTCCCTTGAAGGCAGGCAAATATCATATCGATATTTATCCAACAGGTAATATGGTGGACAGTGTTCTAAATAAAAAGATTACCGTAGAACCAGGCAAGTTCTACACTCTTGCGGCCATTGAACCTGTAAATAAACTACGCTTACTCGTATATAATACTGAACCAGCCGTACCTACCAACGAATCAAAAATCCGCTTTATCCATTTAGCTAGGGATGTCCAGCCATTGGATGTTGCTGTAAAAGACCGTGACGTTGTTTTTCCAAATGTCCCCTATAAAATAACATCTGAATATTTGGGGCTTACACCGATGACAGTGGACCTAGAGCTTAGAGAGGCAGGAACAAAAAACGTAACAGTCTCCATGCCAAAAGCACAATTTATGCCAAACAGCACTTACTCTATCATCTTAATCTCTAAAGATCATCCAGAAGTTATAGTAATCAAAGATTAGAAAATGCACAAAAATGGTGCCAAGCATAAGTATGCTGGCACCCTATTCTGTTGGTACTAATAAAGTAAATGAGATATTATTTTTCTTTAAATCAAACTCATTCGCCTGAATTTTAACATCACTCTTAATTTTTAACTGCTGCATATTCACATACACCAGTTTATCATTCGGGCGGATATCTACGCCTTTTGGTAGCTTATAATTATCACGGATAAAATTAAGGACATACGAGACTGGTAAATCCATACTTCCGATAGAAATTGACTTTTGTTTTAACACTAAATCACCATTGTCCAGCGCTTCCGGCTCAAAGGTCAACTTGAGATTCAATTGCTGGCTAAAAAACGGTAAGGTCCCGTGAAGTTCCACCTCATCGCGTAATTGAACCTGATAATTGATGGGAGAATCAGCAATTTCTTTTTCCATGTACTGATTTATAAGCTTATTTAAATCCTCTTTGTTTGACTTAACCTCAAATGCAACATGGTCACCCTTAAGTTCCGTATGTTTGATTTCCTTCTGATTCACAGGCATTATTAGCATGATAAACAGACTAATAATAATTAATAGGTTCACTCCCAATAATAGAAGGAATCCACTTTTCCATTTATTTTTCATAGAGAGTTAATTCTCCTCTTTACTAACCATATAGGCATTCTTTATTAAATCTGGCAGTGTGCGTTCTTCTAGAGTTGTATTCAAGCGCTCTGCAATTAGTTCATAGCCCCTATCATTCGGATGGAAATTATCCGTATACAATAGATCCTCTGATGGATTTAGGAATAAATCCTCAATCGAAACAAAATAAGCATTAGAATAGCTAGCAATTACTCTTTGCCCAGCGGTATTCCAATCATTCACAATCTGATTAAGCTCTTCCACATTGGCAAACCAATGTGAAAATGGGTTATATAGACCCACTAAAACAATTGATGCATCGGGATTTGCTCTATTTATCGTATTCATTATCTTATATAAATTATCAATGTATATTTCCCTAGCTTTCTCAAAATCAGAAAGCTGTAAATTCACAAAGTTTTCTTGAGCTACTTTCATAATATCATTGCCGCCAATTGTAAGAATAACTAAATCAGCATTAGCTAGAGCCTCTCTCATTTCTGTGGATTTAAGCCTATCTAATAATTGAGTTGTACGATTCCCCATTATACCAAAATTCAAGAAATCTACATCCTTTATTCCCTTTTCTTCCTCGAGCAAGGTTCTTAAGTAAGGCAGGTATCCACCATTATTCGTACTATCGCCCACACCCTGTGTTAATGAATCTCCTGCCGAAATAACCGTCAGTTTCTGAGGCACAAAATCAGCTGGAACCTCTTGGTAGACGACAGCTACCGCTCTCTTTTCCTGATGAAAATCAAAGTGATTGGTTTGACTGCACGAACTTAAGAAAATCGT
Source organism: Neobacillus sp. (assembly GCA_029256785.1). Lineage (GTDB taxonomy): Bacteria > Bacillota > Bacilli > Bacillales > Cytobacillaceae > Neobacillus. Next base: position 2,977 of record JAQSXG010000011.1, on the reverse strand, counting down.
CGAGAGAATTAGAAGCGTGAAAACTCTTTTCAACTTTTCCACCTACCCTCTAGTCTAAGGATATTATAACACGAGGAAAATAATTCAAAACAAGTTAGTATAATTTACTATACATTTCAAAAAAAATAGACCATTGAAATGGCCTATTGCAATGTTTTTATATCACCGATAATTTCCTCTTCTGGCATATCACTCAAGCCCGAATAAATTTTTTTAATATGACCATCAGGTGCAATCAGGTAAATATAGGTTTGGTGGATTACCTGATCCCCTTCTTCAGGTTTTTTCACAATTGTTTTGAAAGTATCCATAGCATACTCCTCAATAAACTCTTGAGAATAGCCTGTTAGAAAGTTCCAGTTTTTTGTATCCAATTCATATAAATTGATATACTCAGTTAGTTTTTCTGGGATATCTATATCAGGGTCAACGCTAAAGGATACGAACTCAACATTTTTCGAGTCCTCTTCTTTGACCAACTTTTGCAGTTTGGCCATATTAGCGGTCATAGGAATACAAACATCTGCACAATTTGTAAAAATAAAATCAGCAATCCAAATTTTCCCGTCTAACTCTTTCTTTTCAAAGGACTCACCTTGCTGATCTGTAGCTGTAAAATCAGCAACAGGGTAATCAACCCCATTCTCAATCTCCTTTTTTCCACAAGCTGACAACATTAAAATGCCAATAAGAAGAAAAAACAACCAATACCGATGCTTCATATCATCACCCACAACCTTTTTTCTTTTCCAACTCGTGAATAGTGTAACAAAGTTTTAAAAAAGAAGAAAGGAATCTACTCACTATTCAATGGCACCTGTTTTTACAATCCTATTTTTCACTTTTATTTCAAAAGTTGCATTTTTATATTTTTCTCGCCATTCCTTAGAGGATGGCGGTTCTCCGCGGAAATGTGTAAAGTATTCATTTCCGAACCCTACTGGATCAACCTGTTTTTTTTGTAGATTCATAATCAATTCTTTTATTTCTCTCTCCATTTCCCTACTCATTTCTTTTTGAATAAACTTCATATTTTCTGGAGTGGATAGGTCGATTGACTCAGTTGCTTCCAATAGTCTTGATTGTAGGTCCACATCCACTTTAAAATGGAGTTTTTCTTTATCCACTAATGTGATTTTTGCACTACTACGAATATTATCAATATTGATAAATAACTTATTATAGACTTTCTTACCATCCATCCCCTTTTCTTGAATAATTTTATTAAATCGCTCACGCTTAAAACCCAGTTCGTGAGTTCCCGATCTATATTTATCTAATAAAATTTTAAGATAAAAAAGCTTATTTGCTTGTAATTCATCAATATAGCGATCATCCTGAAACAGTGCCAAGCCTGATATAATAACATTATCTTTTCTAATTTTAAGAATTGGTAAAACTGGATCCTGTCCTCGGTCACTGAATTTATGATTAAATTCATGCAGTGTAGGCGAGATTAACTGTTCACTTTCTACATTCTGCTGAATTAAATTATACAAATAGGTCCCGAGATTGATTTGTAATTTTTCCATGTCAACTTGCATGATTTCTGAAGCTTTATCATCAGCCACTGTTAAATACACCATATTTCCTATAGCTGGGTCACGATTTAAGGAATCAACAAGCTGATTGATTCCCTTTTTCGCCAACTCCTTACTATAAATCGCACAACGGAGCTGACCGGATACCAGCTTCTGGTCTGTTTCTAAGTTTTGCTTCTGTCTTAATGCCTTACTTGTATTCGCCTTAGCCGTAATTACCTTTGTCACATTTGCAGCAAGTGGGTCAAATTTGTGGATAACAACACTGCCTTTGAGAGTATTTTCATGTTCCAAATCATACCCTACTGCGGTAATCAATCCTAACTGTTCTAACTGTTTCGGCTGGACGCAACCAGAAATTGCGAAGACACATGAAAAAATCACAAGTAGCATTTTCCATTTAGGATGATTCAGCATGTGCCTTTTTCCTCCTTACCAACTTCTTTTTTATATAGACAATCACCGATAGTAATACCGGGTAGCAAATGGCTAGCAAAAAGCCTGCCTGCGCAACGACATCTGTTACTATATTCATTTGATACCTAATTTTTATAAAAAAGGAACCAATAAAAGTAAGAAGAGCGATAATCAGTATTCCCCATTTTTGTTTCCTGTGTAATATTCTTGAAAACCCCTTTGACGCTGCCCATAGGTAAAGACACATATTGGGAAGAATGATTAGCATCCAGAAAGAAACGGCAATAAACTCAAAACGCTCTAAATTAGGAAGACGGACAATTTTAAACATTGATAATACAGGCCAAATAATTTTTTCCAAACTGTCTGAAGCAAAGAACATAATCGCTACAAGAGTGACAATAGTAAATAGGAGTGTAGTATAAAGATTTCCTAATTGCGCATACAGCATCACTTTCTTTTTTTCTTTAATAAAAGGATAGATAAACAATATTAATTCAAAACCCATCACGGATAGCGTTGTACTCTTTATTCCCTTAAGAAGACTTAGAATATCGGTATTCATAATTGGAAATACATGCGTTGTGTCCACATAACGTATCGGTACAATAAGAATTAAAGCTAACCATGCCGTACCAATTACAGAGAGAAAAGCGACACCGACAAGGACTCGTATACCACCAAAGACTGCGTAAACAGATAATAAGATGAGTACCAATGCTAATTGCCATGATGGTAAATTAGGGAAAATCCAAACCTGCACTATTTCAACATAATTCGTTGAAATAACAAAAAAACTTGCAGATAAATAAATCATATAGATGATACTAAGAAAATTCCCTACCCACTTACCGAAAACATCCACATGAATACCATATAAATCTGCACTGTCATATTGTCTTAACATCATAATCATAAACCACAATACAATTGCCGTAATTACTCCAGCAAAAAAAACAGCAATCCAACCATCATGCTTCACTTCTAAATAGACTATTCTTGGTAGTCCTACTAATCCG
>JAQSXG010000437.1 GCA_029256785.1 Neobacillus sp. | reverse complement strand
CGGGGCTGAAAGGGCACTAATGGTTTTAACTTTAGGGCATACATAAACTAAGCACTCCTAAATTTTGTACATAACAAATTTATAATTTGCTATTTCCTGTTTTTTCATCACATTTTTTTAAGAAAACGTCCCAAAATAACTTTGTACTTAAAATTTTTAGGAGATGAATCAAACATGGGTAATGGCAATGCTTTCTGGTCTTTTGTAGCAGGATGCGGAGTTACAGCGGCGTTCTTCTGGTTTAGAAACAATCAGGGTAATATGCCCCAGTGGGCGCAACAACCAATGGATCAAATGGGTAAAGCAGCTCAGAACATAACCAGTGCTTTCAGTCCTCAAGGTTAATTTAGTAGGCATAAATAAGCCCTCTGAAAAAAATGACAAAGGGCGTATTTAATATCCAGTTTTATTGGACATAATGAAATTGTTTTCCCTATACCCTTTTGCTGTCACCCCATACTTTTGTATGGGGTTTCATAATGTATTCTAAAATTGTTAGCAATCACATAGAATCGAAAGTTAACAATATTATACTTACAAGATACCATGTAGATTATAAATTCCAACAGAGATAATTACGCGTTAACTGGTTAATCCAATTAGTTAATAAGAACACGCAAAACATTAAAACAATTGCTCCCAACGCTCCAAAAATATCATTAAATTCTGTTGTTTTGAATTCCTGTACATTTGCATTCCCATATTTATTAACGTCATAGAGAGCAACTCGTGTGCAATATAGAAATAGATCACCGCACTTATTATGCCTGATTAACGCTAACTGCTTGATCGTAAAGATGCGCAACTGCAACCACATAAAAGAGCTTCACCTTTTTGGCGATGCCCCTAAATCCCACTTTACTAGATAATGGGCCATTGTGAGAGGTATACAAAAGCCTTATAAAAGGAGCAGTGTTTAAGTCGTGTCATTTGCCTCTCTGTCGCATATATTGCTCTAGATCAATTAATTAAAGGAGAGATATTTGTGGACCCACGCTTAGCACAGCTTCTTCAAAAGACGAGTTTGTATGGAACTTTAGCCATGTATTATGAACATATTGATCCGGAAAAACATATTTTCTTTTACAAAAAACATATTGAAAACGAAATGCAGTTAGTTCAACTTTATTGGTCCTTGCACCCGACCATGAGATCTCAGACATGGGAAGAATATCCAAGTTGATCATTGTAAATGATTTTAACAGAGCCAGTTGACTCTGTTTACATAAAAAAAGAATTCTCAAAGAACTCTCGACAATTTATTTAATTAGAATACATTAAGCCGCACTCAGTTCATCAGTCATTTTTTGCTTAATCAGTGCAGTAAAACCATAGTAGCGTGCCATTCATCAACTGTTGTTTGAATGTAATCGTTGCCAAATCAGGGAATGCCATTTGTCGCAAAGTTGATATTTGCTTTACCAGTTGTTCCATTCTCATTGACTGTTGTAAAGTTGACGACAAGTGCTGGATCAGCAAAAACACCTTAAGACTTAAATAACCACTTTTTCACTAAATTCTAAAATTGCCTTTATATGCCCGGACGGGCCGTCTTAAATTCACATACCATGTACTATCAAGATGAAAGGTAGGTGTGTTTATGTCAACCTGTCAAAGACTTGCAGATATTATCGGCGGAGAAGTTATTACGGCTACCCCTGTCTGTGTCGTTCAACGCCTTCGAAATATAAAAGCAACTATTTTAGGACGTCGTACCCGTTCGCCTCTAGCACTCCCTTTTGCTCTTTCCTTTGAAAACAACGAAAATGGGAATACGCTTAATTTAGGTGAGACAGTAATTCTACAAGAAGAAATAAATCCATTTTTGTCTGCACTAAGAAAAAGGGGCCTAATAGTAACGGCTGTTCATAACCATTGGCTTTTTGATCAACCTCGACTAATGTATATGCACTGGGAGAATGTAGGTAATCCATTTAAATTTGCTAGAAATAGTTTTGACGCAGCAGTGGAAGCTGGTCTCTTTAAGAAATCCTAATCACTATTTTAAAGGCAAAATACAGTTGTTTCACTTAAAATCTATTTATCCTTCTTCAAATTGGAGAAGGTTTTCTTTTTTAGAAAACTTTTTTAAGTAATTTTTATTCTGCATTTGCACCACAAGCGTTTAATAATTCTCTAGCCATATATTCCGTTTTACAATTTCATCTCCCACTTCATATTTTGTTTTAGCTGTCTACTCTGCATCAGCACATTTGTATTTCTTAACGCACAGTTCCGGCATGTTTGCTCTAACTAGTGCTTCAACAAATTGTAGAGGCGCTGTATTTCCACATAACGCCATGACCGAAATAACTACAATGACTTATCTTATGGGCATGGGATACGAACCAAGAATGGCAAGAGATGTAGTTGAGTCTGGATGAATACTTTATCCCCGTCAAGAAGATGGTTAATCTGAGCTAAATGGGCTTTTTTCCTCGTTAATCCGCCTTTACGGTACATCTTTTCCCATCATATGCTGAATTATCAAGTGACAAGGAGGTTATCATTTATGGGTTCTCCTGATGGTGGATATGGCGGCTTCGACCATTCTAAAGGGTTCGCCTTGATTGTTGTACTGTTCATTCTTTTGATTATTGTTGGTACTGCCTTCTGCTATTAAAATGGATCGCCTTTCCTACGACACCCATACAATACATCCTCAAGAAAAGAGCCCCCGGGTGCTCTTTTCTTGCATTCAAAACAGCATTTCTTGTTAAAATTTCTTCCGCGCTGCTACAAGGTTAATCCATAACACTTCTATCCGCTTTGCTCCTGCTTCTGTCTTTTCTTGGAACTCTTCCATCTTCCAATCAGGTAATAACTTGTCATAAAGAGGATGGTGATATGCGGGCAAATCTATTTTTGCCAACAAAAAAATGCCGGTGTTAAGCCATATTTTGAAATATGGCCAAAACACTCGACATTCTCTACAGTTCTTCCTATTTATAAACCAATTCGGTAATTATTTGTCAACCGTAAGCTGACCTTGTTCCAAAATGCTGTCCTTTACAACCGATGATTTGAAACCATTTAGCTTGACCTGGAAGCTCGGTGCGAAGGTCGAATGATGGTCATTAAACGTCCCTCTATTGGTCATGTAGCTCGTAATGACTACCTTGTTTCCATTTTGCTGAGGAACAGCGAAGTGGGAATAAGACCAGGTCACATCATTTTGATTCAAGTCCATATGCAGTACCAGACCGCTGTCATTCAGTGGGCGGTATTCACCTGTCAGAGAGTCGGATACAAAGCCCAGCATGTAGACATCTTTGTCTGCAATACCGTCAATCGTCATCTTCGCGCCTCGAGAGTCGGTAAACAGGTACCATTTTCCATTCATTTTAAATACGTTTGCGCGTTCAATTTCATCAGTAACTGTATTCGATGCGAGCAATGGCTTCATGACTTTTTTCAAGGTATAGTCGTCGTTCAGTTCGATGATGCCCAATGCGCCGTTCGCAAGCGAGGCAAGCTTTTTCTTAGGACTATCAAGCAGTGCTTGTCTTTCCTTCTGGAAGAATTCGTTGTCGCCGCCATAGAATGCACGATTGTCAAATTGATCATCGCCTTGGTAACCATCATCAGTGCCGGTGTTCGCTTCAAATACGAGATATTTGTGTCCATTGTCTTCAACATAGTGCGGATCACGGAAAGTATGGTTATCTCCATCTACATTAAAGGATTGGTCAACGTTCTGATAGTACTTGCCGTCGCCATCAAAAATAGATTTCAAGTCTTCAATGCCGTCAACCTTCAATGAATCCGCATCCGGTTGAGAAAGGTCGATTTGAGCGGTCGTCAACGTCTGTTTACCATAAAGCTTTTTATCCGGATCCCACGGATGGCGGTCGGTGTAGAACAGGCGAACCTTGCCGTCGGAGGTCAGCGTTGCTGAACCGGACCATTCTTCTGCCTGATTTTTCAGGATCGGATCATTTGCTTTCAGATGGTCATCCGCTTTGAATACTCGTCCTGCATTCTTCCAGCTGTCAATCGATGTGTCACCTTTCTTTTGATAGAACAGATAGATGAACGTGTCACTGCTGACTTTCGGATCACCGGCTAGTGCAAAAACAATGTTGTAGCCTTTGTAATTTGCCGTAGTTCCGTCCGCATTCTGCAGCGGCCAGCTGTCCCAAACATCCAGGTCAATTTTGTTTCCGTCTTTATCTTTGCCAATCGCTGACGGCAGATTTTTTATCGTTGATGCGTCGAATTTCGGCACTTGAAAACGATCATCATTCTGCTGTTCAGGTATTTTGCTCATATTGTAACGTGTGAGATGTGAAATCCCATAAGTTTCGTTTGTTCCTGAGTTATCTTTCTGTTTCGCTGACACATGCCCTGTGCCACCAAATAGGAATGCAGCAGCCAAAGCAAGGGCAGCCGTCTGTTTTACGCGTCTTCCAATCTTCATGTTGTCCTCTCCCTGTCT
>JAQSXG010000436.1 GCA_029256785.1 Neobacillus sp. | reverse complement strand
TGTCTTTGGAACATGCTTTTTGGGCGAGAGCAAGCGGTGAGCAAGCTGTCCGTCATTTGTAATGAGCAATAGTCCCTCAGTATCCTTGTCTAATCTTCCAACTGGAAACGGCTCGTACACCTGATCTCCCAGTTCTAATAAATCAATCACTGTTTCCTGAGAACTGTCTTCTGTCGCTGATAAAACCTCTTGGGGCTTGTTCATCATTAAATAAATAAATTCTTTGTATTCTATGATTTCACCATTTAGTGTAATCGTTTGGTTATCTGTATCTACATGCTGTTTCGCGTCTTTAACGACAGAATCATTCACCTTAACAGCACCGCTTTTTAATAATTGCTTTACTTCCTTTCGGCTACCGTAGCCTAGATTGGCTAGCATTTTATCTATCCTCAAAGTGAACCTCCTCCTGTTTTACACTTTCATTCTCAATTTCTGCTTTAATTTATTTACCTTGTCACCAAATAGTTTGTTTACAAGACCTGATTTCAATCCCAGGTAAAAATAGAGTGTCGCTCCTACACCTGCGCAAGCGAAAATGATTACAATAGATTGAAACGTTGATGCAGGATTTAAGAATAACGTTAGTAATTTAAATACTAATTCTGTTGCTATCCACATGAGGCCAGCAAAAATTACAATTAAGAGACTTCTTCTCCAAACTAATAGGAACTTGTAATTCGCATATTTTTTGATGACAAATAATTGAATTAATATTGCTGCAAGATACCCAAGTGCTGTTGCATATACAGCACCCGTGGTCTCAAACATATTAATAAGTGGGATATTTACAGATAATTTCACTAATAGCCCCACTAGTAAGCTTAAAACAGTAAATCGCTGTTCGTTGATTCCCTGCAAAATTGCGGCAGTTACTAAATAAAGTGAAAATAGGATGGCCACTGGGGCATAGGCGGTTAATACATCCGTTCCTAGCGTCTTATGCTCATAAAATACTGTATATATCGGTTCAGCTAATAGTGATAGACCTATTGCTGCAGGTAGCGTTAAGAATAGTAATATTTGAAAGGCTTGATTTAGCTGTTGATTAAGGCTTCCTCGGTCCATATCAACAAATGCCTTTGTTATACTTGGGACAAGTGCTAATGAAAATCCCGTTGCCAGGGAAACCGGAATGATGACAATTTTATGGGACTCAAAATTCAAGACAGAAAATGCTGCTTTTGCGGTGGGTTCATTATAACCTAAGTCCATCATTGCACGTGCAAAGGTAAATTGATCAATCGCTTGAAACAATGGGCCTGCAATCCCGACAAAAACAAACGGGGCAGCGTATACGACGATTTCCTTATAGATTTCCTTAAGCGATACCTGTACCGTTCCTTTATCCTGCTCAAGAAGCTGGTCAAGGGCTGGTTTTCTTTTATACCAATACCAAAGCAAAACGGCTAAACCGCCAATTGCACCAATGAAGGCAGCAAAGGTTGCAACACTAACGGCTGTAACAATACTTCCTTTTAATAATTTTAGAACAATAAAGGCACCTGCAAGTGTAAAGGTGATTCGAACAATTTGTTCTACGACCTGTGAAACAGCAGATGGCCCCATCGATTGATGTCCTTGAAAAAAGCCTCTGATTAGACTCATAAATGGAACAACAATAAGAGCAAAACTTACCGCACGAATAACCGTTGCGATATCCTTTACACTTGAGCCAATTTCTTTATCATCAGGAAATACCCATTTTGCCATGACAGGCGCGGATAAATATAGAATCAAAAACGAGGCAAATCCCGTTAACATCATAATTACTAATCCGGACTTGAATAATTGTCTACCAACTGCATATTCTTCTAGTGCATTATATTTTGAAATAAACTTCGATACAGCAAGCGGAATTCCCGCCGTTGCAATACTAATAAATATCGTATAGGGTATATAAGAATAGGAATAGAGTGCTGTCCCTTCTGACCCTACAATTTGATAAAATGGTATGACATAAAACAAGCCAATAACCTTGGATATTATCGTACCCAAGGTTAAAATAAATGTACCTTGAATTAACTTAGACGACATAACTTCGAATCCCTTCCTAGTGAAGAAAAAGTACGGTGTGCAACTATATCGATGTTTAGTAGACGCTTTTTGCACACTATAGTAGTTTACATCTCTTTTCCTCGCGATGCTACTAACAAATAGGTAAAATTTAATAATATATATTGACATTTTGTTTTCTTTTTTTATCTGAGTGGTTATGTTTATATTAAACAGATGTGAATTGAAATTATCAAGTAAATTAAAGTACATAATTTACTTAGTAAATGAAATTAGATAAAGTTGGTGTAAGAATGAATTATGATGTAATTGTAATTGGTGGCGGTCCATCTGGCTTAATGGCTGCCATTGCTGCAGGTGAAAAAGGTGCAAAGGTTTTGTTAATTGATAAAGGGGATAAGCTTGGCAGAAAGCTTGCTATTTCAGGAGGCGGCCGTTGTAATGTTACGAATCGCCTTCCTGTTGAGGAGATTATTAAACATTTACCTGGTAACGGGAAATTTTTATATAGTGCCTTTTCAATTTTTAGCAATGAGGATATTATCAAGTTTTTTGAAAAGCTAGGTATCGAATTAAAGGAAGAGGATCATGGACGAATGTTCCCAGTATCCAATAAAGCTCAATCCGTTGTCGATGCACTATTGGACCGGTTAGATAAACTTAATGTACGAATCTTCAAGAACTGTTCAGTTGCTGACATAAATTATAGAGACGGTCATATATCCGATGTCTTACTTAAAGATGGGACAAGTATCTCCGCCAAATCCATTGTTATCGCTGTTGGCGGTAAATCCGTCCCCCATACCGGTTCAACGGGAGATGGCTATGCCTGGGCCAAAAAAGCCGGTCATACAATTACTGAACTATTTCCTACCGAGGTACCTGTCACCTCTAACGAACCATTTATTAAGAATAAATCATTACAAGGCCTTTCTCTAAGGGATATTGATTTAAGTGTGCACAATCCGAAAGGCAAACCAATTATTTCTCATCGAATGGATATGATTTTTACCCATTTTGGTTTGAGTGGTCCTGCTGTCCTAAGATGTAGCCAATTTGTTGTTAAAGCGATGAAGAAGTGGAAATTAAATGAAGTAACGATGAGCCTCGATGTTCTTCCCGATAAAAAGGAGGAAGAAATTTTTCAAGAAATTATTACACTGGTGAAAAAAAGTGAACCGAAGAAAAGTATCAAAAACACGTTAAAAGGGTTCGTTCCTGAACGTTATTTACTTTTTCTTTTTGAACACAATGAAATCGATCCATCTGAGCAAGGAGCAACCATCTCAAATGAAAAAATCCGCAGCTTCGCAAAAAGTTGTAAACAATTTCAAATTAAAGTAAATGGTACCCTTCCATTAGAAAAAGCATTTGTAACCGGTGGCGGCGTGTCAGTTAAAGAAATTGAACCGCAAACAATGGCATCAAAAGTGATGGATGGCCTATATTTCTGTGGTGAAATTCTTGATGTTCATGGATATACGGGCGGATATAACATCACTTCTGCTTTAGTAACCGGAAGACTTGCGGGAACAAACGCAGCACTTTCTTCTAAAAAAAGTTATCAGTCCTGATTTTATATCAGGACCGATAAATAATCATGGCTGAGAAACAATAGATTTGTTCTTCATCATCTTCTTCTGTTTCTGTAATTGCAGCGACATTATATTTAATGTCTAGCAGTTTCTGTTCTTCCAGCCCTTTTAAAAAACGGTTCATTTCTTTTTCTAAATCCTTCTCATGTTCGCGATCAAATAGTTTTACCTGTATCATTTGATGCTCTCTCCCTTGCTTTTTTTACTAGTATCTCCATATTTTCAGAAAATTAAAAATAACTCTTATAAAAAAAGCGATTCCCTTGTGGAATCGCCTTTTGTTTATTTCGTTTCTCCTGTCCACTTTAACATTCCGCCAATCATATTGCGGACTTTATAGCCTTGGTCTTGCAGGTAGTGACAAACATTCCCGCTGCGTGCACTTGAGCGGCAAATAAAGATATATTCTTTATCTTTATCAAAGTATTCTAGATTCTCTGGGATCTCCATCATGCGAATGTGTTTAGCACCAGGTATTATTCCCTGCGCAACCTCTTCATCTTCTCTGACATCAACTAGCTCAAGTTTTTCCCCTTGCTCAAGCTTTTCCTGTAACTCTTCTGGTGTAATAATCTTAATTTCTTCCATCCTGCCACCCCTTCGAAAAAATCCCCCCTATAAAGCAGGGAGGATGTTCAATTGTTTTTTAGCAAACGCAAATTAGCTTGTTACGGTCAGTTAATAAATCTGATATTGCTAATTTGCTACGATGTTGACAAGTTTACCAGGTACCGTTATAACTTTCCGGATTGTTTTTCCTTCGATTTGCTCTTTCACGGAAACTTCGTCCATCGCAATACCTTCTAGGGCTTCCTTGGTTGCATCTGTTG
>JAQSXG010000435.1 GCA_029256785.1 Neobacillus sp. | reverse complement strand
TATCGGCATTGGACATGCTAGTCCCTTTGCATCTAAAATTTTATTTGCTTCCATTTCTATTATCCTCCTAGTTTTTGTTGTACTTAACGAACAGCACAGCGATTTGGTCCAATTTCCATTTCACGTTGTTTTTCTTCATCAGGATTAATTTTCCCCATATTTGTTTCACGAATCTCTTGATAAGCATTTGGTTGTGGTGGTAAGTTTTCCGTTACCATTTTTCTAAATTCATTTTCGTCTTCAATATTCAAACCATGGTTTTTAGCATTTAATGTTCCTAATTTTTCTGACACACTACCATCTTCATTTAGTTCTTCAATAATCATAAAGTGAGCAGGAAGAACAACTAATTCCTCTGACAATTCTCTGTAACGTCTATATAGACTTTCTCTTAAATCTCCGACCCAATCCTGCGCTAAGCCAGCTAAATCTGGTCTTCCGATGGAGTCAATGAACAAAATATCACCTGAAAGTAAGTACATTTCATCCACGATAAAAGAAGTTGACCCAATGGTATGACCTGGCGAATATAACGCAGTGATATCAATTTTTACATTTCCGATTTCTACTAGGTTACCATCTTCTAATGGCTGATAGGCGAAAGTAACTTCTGTTGCATCCTTTGGAGGCAACCAATACGTTGCGCCTGTTTTTTCTGCAATGTTTCTTCCACCGGAAATATGGTCCGCATGTAAGTGTGTGTCAAAAACATGTGTGATTTTTGCACCAATACTATCAGCAAATTCAAGATAAATGTCCGTCATACGAGTGGCATCAATTATTGCAGCCTCGCCGTTCGAAACTACCATGTAAGATAAACAGCCTTTACCAATCCGTACAAACTGATACATTTCTCCGCCATTCTTTAACTCCCCAACTTTTACTGGTTCTAAATACTCACTCCATGCTTTCATCCCACCCTTTAGGTAAGAAACATTTAACCCTTCATCTGAAAGCATTTCAGCAATCATAATAGAAGACCCTTCCTTCGCACATACCACTAAAACTTCCTTATCAGAAGGAATCTTATCCATAATCTCCTCAACACCATCTAGCAATTCAAAATAAGGAATGTTAAAGTAATCAAAGTTTTCTCCTTCAATCTTCCAGTCCTGAAAGTCACTCGCATTACGAACATCTAAAATAAATAATTCTTCCTTATTTATTACTTTTTTCGTTACTTCTTTAGAAGTCATAACATTTACAGTCATACCGATTTACCCCCTAAGGTATAATTTGATTTAAAAAAATATAATCCTAATGATTCAGTGTAGTTGTTTTCCCAGACCATTGACTCATCCCTGGTACCACATTAATAACTTTAGTAAATCCCTTTTCTGTTAACTTTTGTGCTGCAAGGTCACTGCGATTTCCTGTTCTACAGACAATATATATTTCAGTTTCTTTACTTAGTTCATCTAATCTATTTTCTAATTCCCCTAAAGGAATACTAATCGAATTTGGAATATGATTAAAGGCAAACTCTGCTGTTTCTCTTACATCTAAAACAACAAAGTTATCCATTGTTTCTAGTTTTGTTTCAAGTTCATCATTGTTAATCACCGTCGGATGTTTTCTTTCGATTGTTTCGTCACTAGAGGACTTTCTAAGGTAGTGTTTTAAAACCGCGCCTTCCTCTAATGTACCTAAATATTGATGACCTGTGCTTTCTGCCCATGCCTTTAAATCTGCCTTTGACCCCTTATCTGTTGCAAGTACTTCCAATACTTGACCACCATCTAATCCATTCATTGCTTTTTTCGTTTTAACTATTGGCATTGGACATGCAAGTCCCTTTGCATCTAAAACTACATTTGCTTTGATATTTTCCATTGATATCCTCCTGCTTTAAATACCTATAAGGTATTATTGTTGTGAAAAAAATTTATTCTACATTGCCTTCCCAAGAAAGCATTCCACCTGTCATATTAATAATTTTAAACCCTTGATACTCAAGGAATTGTGATGCTTGACCACTTCTTCCTCCTGAGCGACAAACCATAATATATTCCTTCGATTTATCTAGTTCATGCATGCGGAATTCAATCAGTCCTAAAGGTATGTTAACAGCGCCTGGTATTTTTCCACCTGCTACCTCATCCACTTCACGAACATCAATGATATCTAATTTGGTTCCTTCATTTAATAACTCTTCTACTTCCTTAGCTGTCATTGTTTTCATCTTAAGATCCTCCCTTTAATCTATATTATAACCAAGCGTTCATGCCGCCTTTTACGTTAGTCACTTTTGTATAACCCAATTTTTTTAATAACTTACTTGCTTGGCCGCTTCTCATTCCGCTTTGACAAATAACGATTACTTCTTTGTCGTTCGAAAGTTCTTTCTCCGCTTTTTGTGCAAGTTGATTAAGTGGAATATTCTTAAATTCTCTAATGTGATTTCCTTTATATTCCCCAGGTGTTCTTACATCTATGAATAGTTTATTCTTATTTTTTAATTCATTTTTTAATTCTGCAGTGGAAATGTTTCGTACACCCTTCGTTGGCATGAAACGATAGACCATAAATAAAATAATAAGTGCCATGAATACGTAATATATATAATCCAAGTCTAGTTCCTCCTATTATTTGGGGGAATATTCCCCCATCTTTAATATAAATTAAATGAACAGATTGACGTTACCATCTTCTGCTTCTGCTAAATAGGCTGCAACTCCGGCATATTCAATATTATCTAAAAGCTCTTCTTTATGAAGACCTAGTAAATCCATCGTCATCGTACATGCAATTAGCTTTATATCCTGCTCCTGTGCCATTTCAATCAGATCTTTTAGTGGCATGGCATTGTGCTTTTTCATTACTTTCTTTATCAGCTTAGGGCCAAAACCAGCAAAGTTCATTTTTGATAATCCCATATTTTCTGCGCCTCTAGGCATCATTTTTGCAAACATCTTCTCCAAGAATCCTTTTTCAACTGAAATACTCTCATCTTTTCGTAAAGCATTTAATCCCCAGAAAGTATGAAAGATTGTTACTTCATGATCATATGCTGCTGCACCATTTGCAATAATATAAGCTGCCATTGCTTTATCATAATCTCCGCTCAATAGGACGATTGTTGTTTTTTTCTTTTCTGTCATTTTTATTGCCTCCTAAAATGTAATTACCTATATGGGTATTAGTTGATGTAAAAAAACTTATTATTACCATTACCCCTATGGGTATAATACTAATGAAAATAAAAGAGGGTGTCAACCCTTTTTTATCGACTTCTTACCAAGAGGTTTACAGCCTCTTTCACTAATTCCTCTGCACTTCTTTCACTCGTTTCATCCGCTTTACGTACACACTCGACTAAATTTGAGCTTACAATCACTCCAATTGTTCGATCGATAGCTGTTCTAGCGGCAGATAGCTGAGTAATAACATCTTTACAATCCTTATCTTCTTCCATTAATCGTAAGATCCCTCTTAGCTGCCCCTCAATACGTTTCACCCTATTTTTTACTTGATCATTATAATCCATGACTATGCCTCCTTTAATAGTTAACTTTTATTTCCAAATGACTTTCCTTCGATTGATCACCTACAAATGAGTATCCAGCCACTCGGTAACCCTTTTGTTTTAAAACACGGGCTGCAACATTTTTTTCAAGCAAACTTGTTACAATTAAATGTAAATCTTTATCTGGAATCTCATCAACATTCCTTTTAAGATAGCTTAAAGGTATATTTAATGACCCTTCGATAGGATTCTTGTATGATTCATTATAATCTCTTACATCAAGAATTTTCAATTTAGATAATTCAAGTTCTTCTAATTGATAGGATTTCAGTCCTCGTACTGGGAAATATCTTCTATATAAAATAACTAGTATTACGATTAATGCTAAACTTAAATATATCATTTATGCCTCCTACAATAAAACAAATTCAAAGACAGTTACAACAATATACCCCTATAGGTATAATGTCAATAGTTTATATTATTTTTCAAGCAAACAAAGGTGGTCAATCGCAGATACTTTGGTTAAAAAAGCATGACTCTAATATTCCCAAGTCATGCTCTGTCTCTTATTTCTTTTTAATCCAGAATTTAATGAGTTTGTCATCTTGTTCTGTATTTAGTATCGTATGTCCAGCATTTTTTGACCAAGCTGGAAGATCATTTAAGGCACCACGGTCAGTTACATGAAGTTCAATGACTTGTCCGCTCTCCAATGAATCAATACCTTTTTTTAATTTAACTATTGGCATTGGACATGTTAAACCACTAACATCCACAACGGAATCTACATATATTTCATGTGTTGGCTCTTCAACTATTTCTGTTTCACCAAGGTCGTTTGTTTTTGTCTCAACATTGTTATTTATATTGCTTCCATATACAGAAGAATACGTTTTCCAGCCACCATCTACATTTTTAACTTGATAACCGTTATTTTTTAGAATCCGACTTGCTAAATATCCTCTTAATCCAACCTGACAGCTT
>JAQSXG010000434.1 GCA_029256785.1 Neobacillus sp. | reverse complement strand
GAGTACTCTACTAATAGTGGAACTCCTTGAAATGTTACGGTCTGTTGGTTTACCTTCGCATCTGGTTCATAGGGAAAAATATGCTCCTGCGGCATTGTCGTATATAACATTATTGAATCAACCCTTCATTAATTCCCTTTTGCTGGTCTATTAATTGATTTAACTTTTTCATTGCTGGCCCTAGACCGCCAACTTCATCTATCAAACCATATTCAACAGCATCGGCACCAATAACATTTGTACCAATATCTCTAGTCAAATTTCCTTTTGCAAACATTAAGTCTTTAAATTTCTCTTCTGTAATATTCGAATGCTTGGTTACAAAATTAATTACTCGATCCTGCATCTTATCAAGATACTCAAAGGTTGCCGGTACCCCAATTACAAGCCCAGTTAACCGAATCGGATGGATGGTCATCGTCGCGGTTTCAGCAATAAATGAATACGTACACGAAGTGGCAATTGGTACTCCAATCGAATGACCTCCACCTAAAACGATGGAGACTGTTGGTTTTGATAGGGTTGCTAGCATTTCTGAAATTGCTAGTCCCGCCTCAACATCTCCACCGACTGTATTTAAGATAATTAAGACTCCCTCAATCTTAGGGTTTTGTTCAATGGCTACTAATTGCGGAATAATGTGCTCATATTTAGTCGTTTTATTTTGGGGTGGAAGAGCTAAATGTCCTTCGATTTGTCCAATAATTGTTAAGCAGTGAATTCTGGAATCGCTTGAAAGCTGCGGGACATTTGTTTGCCCTAATTGCTGAATCTTTTCCATTAATGAGGAAGGAGCCTTCTCGTCTTTTTGAGTATCTTGACCTTCTTGATTTTCAGATTTACTTTTTTGTAAATCTCTATTCATTCATAGTTCCCCCTTCAGGCATGATACCATTAGTATGAACGTATGAATCAAATTCATTCTCAAACGTCTTACAAATGTAAAAAAGGCATTGGACTGTCCAATGCCTTTTTTGTTGTTATACTTTGTATGTTGATTGGAGCTCCATCCTATACAGCCACTTTTTTCTATACTTCCATAATAATCGGAAGGATCATTGGTCTTCTTTTTGTTTTTTCATATAAGTAGCGGTTTAGGTCATCTCTTATATTCTGCTTTAGGGTAGCCCAATCAAATGCTGGCTTGGATAAGTTTTTCTCCACGATTGTTCGTACCAATTTAGATGATTCTTCCATTAACTTTTCGGATTCCCGTACATAGACAAAACCTCTAGAAATGATTTCAGGGCCAGCTGCTATTCGTTTATCTTGTCTTGTTAACGTAACGACCACGATTAAGATTCCATCCTGTGACAAAAAGCGTCTGTCTCTTAACACTATATTTCCTACATCACCAATACCTATGCCATCAATAAGTACATTTCCTGAAGGAACCTTTCCGCTGATCGTGATTTTATCATTGTGAACCTCAACAACATCTCCACGGTCTGGAATTAGTATCTGTTCTTCATTTAATCCAACATTTATCGCTAGCTTTCTATGGGCCATTAATTGTCGGTATTCCCCATGTACAGGAATAAAGAATTTGGGTTTCATGAGGTTTATCATAAACTTCAATTCTTCTTGGCTACCATGACTTGAAACGTGAATTGACCTTCCTGCAATAACATTTGCACCTGCTCTGTATAACATATCAACTGTTTTAGAGATGAGCAGTTCACTTCCTTTTAGAGGTGAAGCAGCAATTAGTACTGTATCCCCTTTTTGAATATTAACGATTTTAGCTGATTGTTTCGCCATTTTCTGAAGAGCTTCAATTGGTTCTCCTTGGCTTCCTGTCATTAATACAACAATCTCTTGGTCTTTGCATTCTTTAATTTCATTAACTGGGATTATTAAATCATCCGCAACTTCTAAATAACCTAAATCAAGTGCGATATGATAAATTCTCTCGAGACTTTCACCAACAACCGCAACTTTTCGATTATTTTCACGTGCAGCATTAAATACATGCTGTATCCTGTTTATATCTGATGCAAAGCAAGCAGCGATTATTCTCCCTTTTGCATTATAAAAAGCATGAGACATTTCACTTTCAACAAGTGCCTCTGACGTGGTATAACCAGGCTTTTCTGCTTCTGTGCTATCAGAAAGTAAGCATAATACGCCATGGTCTCCAATTGCTGCCATTTTTCCAATATCAGGTTTGTAGAGGCTAGTAGCAGCCTGATCAAACTTAAAATCACCCGTATAGACAATTGCCCCTTCTGAGGTATGTACACAAACACCAATAGAATCAGGTATACTATGATTGGTTCTAAAGAAACTCACTTCTACAGTGTCCAAATCAAGAGTCGAGTCTGAATCTACTTCAACAAAGTTAGCAGTTCCGCTATATTCCTGCTCCTTTAACTTTGCATTTGCAAGAGCGAGGGTTAGTTTCGTTCCAAAAATGGGTGCTTCAACTTGATTAAGAAGATACGAAAGAGCTCCAATATGATCCTCGTGACCGTGTGTTAAAAAAATTGCTTTTACTCTGTCCCTGTTTTCCGACAAATAACTCATATCTGGGATAACGATATCGATGCCCAGCATTTCTTCCTCGGGGAACATTAACCCGGCATCAATGACAAATATGTCTGTATCTACCTCTATAAGGTACATATTTTTCCCGATCTCTCCTATGCCACCAAGTGTAATAATTTTGATGGAATTATTCTTTCTATGTCTCAAATCCTTTTCCTCCTATGATGTACATATCTATCAATCGATAGCATCTATACATATTTCCTTTTCATTCATCCGATCGAAATCAGTTATGACTATTATACTTGAAATATGAAAATCATTACAACCAGATTTGTGTTTTTACAATATAAAAGCCAACCGATTGTCATTCGATTGGCCTTTTGTGTTATATATTTGTTAACAGATTTGTCAGTTCCGTACGTTCTTGTTCTGTTAGCGGTACAAGAGGTAGCCTAACTGAACCTACCCCTATCCCCTTAACCTGCAATGCTGTTTTTACTGGCACAGGACTTGGAGCAGTAAATAACCCCTGAATAATTGGTAGCAGTTGTTGGTGTAGTTTTGCTGCTTCTTCATTTTTCCCTTCTAAGAACGCCTTAACCATCTCTTGCATTTCGTTACCAATAATGTGAGAAGCAACAGATACGACACCTACACCTCCAATTGAAAGAACAGGAATAGTAATGCCATCATCCCCACTATAAAGTTGAAAATCATCATCTGTATTAGCTATGATATGCGTCATCGCACTTAAATCTCCACTTGCTTCCTTTACCGCTACAATATTAGGAACCTTTGACAAACGAACAATTGTTTCTGGTTGAACATTAACCGCTGTCCTTCCTGGGACATTATATAGCATAACGGGCAAGGTTGTAACCTCTGCGATCGTTTTAAAATGCTGATACAAACCTTCCTGATTAGGTTTATTGTAATACGGTGTCACTATCATAATCGCATCCACACCAAGCTGTTCAGCTTTCTTTGTCAACTCAATAGACTCGTAGGTATTATTACTACCTGTTCCTGCTATGACTGGAATTCTTCCGTCTGTAATTTTTACTACATGAGTAAATAATGCTAGTTTTTCTTCCTTTGAAAGCGTAGGTGATTCTCCTGTAGTCCCCGCAACAACTAAGGAATCTGTACCATTTTCTATTAAGTAATTTATTAATTGTGTAGTCTTGGCAAAGTCAATATGTCCCTTCTTATCAAAAGGCGTAACCATTGCAGTCGATACTCGCCCAAAATGAACCATTCTATTACTCCTTTCAATTCCGCAACTCTTATTTCTAATGAAGTAAAATTGAGGGTATTTTAGCCCCAATTTCACTTCAAGACTAACTATTTTTTATATCAGTAAGATTGATATTAACAGTTTCTTCTTCTAAATGGAATGCATCATGTAATGCATTGACTGATTTCACTAAATCCTCCTGTTTTACTAATACCCAGATTGTCGTATGACTGTCTGCAGACTGTAAAATACGGATTCCATGATCCGATAATGCAGTTACAATTTTTGAAGTAACTCCTGGTACTCCTGCAATTCCTGCACCCACAATCGATACTTTAGAACAATGTTGTTCTACCACAGGTTCATGCCCCAATCCATTTAATACCTGAATTGCCCGTTCTGCCATTTCATCAGTAACAGTGTATACCACCCCATTTGGAGAAATATTAATAAAGTCTACACTTATTTTTTCATTGGCCATGGCTTTGAACACTTCAGCCTGTAAATAGTATTGTTCTTTTTTTGCAAAAACTTTAATTTGTGTAACATTTGAAACATGCGCAATTCCTGTTACGATTCTGTCCCTAATATCACTACCACGAGAATCGGGATCAATTGACGTGACCACCGTCCCAATGCTATCAGAGTATGTTGATCGAATTCGTATCGGCACCTTTGCCTGCATCGCAATTTCTACAGCCCTTGGATGGATAACCTTTGCACCTTGGTAGGCCATGTTACAAAGCTCAG
>JAQSXG010000433.1 GCA_029256785.1 Neobacillus sp. | reverse complement strand
ATTATCTTCCGAATAATGGGTAAGCGCGAAATTGGGGAATTAAGCATACTTGATTTAATTGTATTTGTTATGATTGCGGAAATGGCAGTTGTTGCAATCGAGAATCCAAAGAAGTCTATATTAGAAACCGTGGTCCCAATGTTTTTGTTAATGATTGTTCAAATTAGTTTAGCGAATGTTTCTCTAAAAAGTAAAAAATTCCGTGATTTAGTTGATGGACAACCCACGGTCATAATAAACAAGGGGAAAATTGATGAGCATGCAATGAGAAAGCAACGATACAATTTTGATGATTTAATGACCCAATTAAGGGAAAAAGATATCCGAAGCATTGCCGATGTAGAATTTGCTATTTTAGAGTCCTCAGGGAGTTTATCTGTGATTGAAAAGCAGATGAATAACAATGGTGACCCGAAGGATGGTGATATCACGATACCTATTATCATTGATGGTGCTATTGAAGAAGATAATTTAAAGAGAATTAATAAAACAAATCTTTGGCTCCGTCAGGAATTAAAGAAGTTGGGGTATAAGGACGTTAAAAAAATTTCTTTTTGCAGTTATGAAAACGGTAAGTTCTTTGTTGATATCATGGATGAAATGTAAGAAGACACACAAACAGGTGTGTCTTCTTTCCTATATTAATTTATGAAATAGCTTCCGAATGATTGGAATTCGTAAAAGTTCCTCTTTCTTTATTAGGCCAACGATTATCATCATAACGGTATAGGCAGAAGACATCCCAATAATGGAAGTTAGTACTCTGATAACTAAATGCTCGCCTAACAATATGTGCTCAAATAACCAATACCCTAGCCAAGCGGAGATACCCATGACGATGAAACCCTTGATATAATCTAGAATATAAAAGCTGAATGAAATTTTCTTTAGCACCGTAGCTAAATGGAGGATTGTAACTAACACGAAACCGACCATGATTCCCAGTGCCACACCAATTATCCCAAACGAAGGCTGTGAGGCAAGCAGAAATATTACAGCTGTTTTAACAACAGCTCCAATTAAACTATTAATCATTGCTGCTCTTGCAAGGTTTAACGCCTGAAGAACGGCTTGAAGTGGTCCTTGATAATAATAAAATAAAAAGAATGGTGCCATGAGGCGAATAAATGCTGAGCCCTTTGATGAACCATACATCAATTCCATGAGCGGATTTGCTAGCACATAAAGGACTATTACGGAAAGTCCTCCGGTGATAAAGGCAAAGCGTAAAGCCTGTTGTAGTCGATGCTCAATTAATTGATGATCATTTTTTGAATTAGCCTCACTTATTGCCGGAACAAGTGATGTTGCTAATGAAAAGGTGACGAAAGACGGTAACATTAAGAGTGGCATTGCGAAGCCTGTAAGGGCACCGTATTGTTTTGTGGCGGCAACAGCAGCCACTCCGGCTATTGCTAAGCTATGGGCAACGACAATCGGCTCAAAAAACCAGGATACTGAACCAATCATTCTGCTCCCCATCGTTGGTAAGGCTATTTCCATTAAGTCCTTAAAGGTTTTTTTGCCGGAATGAACGAATTGGAAAAAGTTCTTTCTAAGTTTAAAGCGTTTCTTCAACTTAAAGGCTGTCATTAAATAGAGTAATGAAACAATTTCACCGACAACTGCTGCAACCATGGCCGCAGCGGCCGCATATTCAATACCATAGGGTAAAAATGTCCGTGTCATCACGGCAATTAAAGTAATTCTTACAAGTTGTTCAATAATTTGTGAGAAGGCTGATGGGCGCATATTTTGTCTGCCCTGAAAGTAGCCCCGTAGAACGGATGAGATGGCGATAATTGGAACGACTGGGGCGATAGCCATTAACGGATACAGTACTCTTTCGTCTGTAAATAATGTGGTAGATAAAATTGGTGCTAGTAAGAATAAAGCCGGTGTGAAAATCAGCGAAAGCGATATGGTAACGGCTAATGAAACCACGAGAATTTTTTTTATTTCAGAATAATTGCCCTTCGCTTCAGCCTCCGCAATATTTTTTGAAATAGCTACTGGTAGTCCCATTTGCGTTAAGGTCACGACAAGAATGAATGTGGGAAAAGCCATCATATAGAGGCCGACGCCTTCTTCACCAATACTTCTAGCAATGACAATCCGGTTGATGAATCCGAGTACTCTCGTAATTAGTCCTGCGATTAATAGGATAAAAGTCCCTTTTAAAAACTTTGACATGCGGCTTCCCACCTTCTCAAAAAAGAAGAATTCATATACAATAATCTATATGCAATAAGGTGGACAAAGCATGACAAGGTAATTGGTATTTTATTTTTATTACATTCATATTGGACAAAGATTGTCCAAGGAGGCAGTTAGGATGGAGAATAGCCACGCATTTAATCAATTTCGTTCGAAAGTAGAACCTGCATTACTAAGTAAGCTTGAAGAATTTCAATTGCTCGGTTATGATTCCGTTTCAGAGGATGGGCTATGGGGTTATTTAGTAAAGAAAAAGTGGAAGAAGGTAAAAGACGAAAAAAAACTTTATGAAATTGTCGATGATATCCTCTCTGTAAAAGTAAGTGACTTTATTAGTTATACAACGATTGAAACATACAAAAAAAATGATTTTGACATAAAAGATGAAAATGAGTGGAAAGAGCTTTTAAAATAATAGAGTATTATAAATTTTTAACAATAGAAAAAATAATATTAAATTGACAGTATTTACAACTTATTTCATAATGAAAGCATTGCATTTATATTATTTTTATATAAGGACAAAACGTAAAACTGTGCTTTTCTTTAAGCCCTAAGGAGGAACAATACATAATGGTTAAACGCGGTAGAATCGTTGCTTTCCTGCTAGTACTTTTGCTACTAGGAAGCACAATGGGATTTACAACGAATGGTATATTAAAAGACATTAAGCTAGGCTTGGATCTTCAGGGTGGGTTTGAAGTCCTATATGAAGTTGAAACAGTAAAAAAAGGGGAGAAAGTTACCCAAGACACGCTTGCAAGTACGGCTGAAGCGCTGGACAAGCGTATAAACGTCCTTGGTGTTAGTGAACCGATTATTCAAATTGAGGGAGACAACCGTGTTCGTGTTCAACTTGCAGGTGTCACCGATCAAAATGAAGCTCGAGAAATTTTGTCGACCCAAGCAAACCTTACTTTTCGTGATGCCAATGACCGCATAATGATGGATGGCAGTGATCTAGCCGAGGGTGGGGCAAAGCAAACCTTTGATGAAAATGGAGCACCAAGTGTTTCTTTGAAATTAAAGAGTGCTGATAAATTTAGAGAAGTAACAGAAGAAATCGTAAAAATGGCTCCCGATAATTACCTTGTTATTTGGCTTGATTTTGAAGAAGGAAAAGATTCCTTTAAAACGGAGATTACAAAGCCAAATCCAAAGTTTTTATCTGCGCCAACGGTAAAAGAAATCTTTAACCAAAATACAGTTTCTATCGTAGGAACCTTTACTGCAGAGGAAGCGCAGGAATTATCTTCACTCCTTAATGCTGGAGCACTTCCTGTAAAATTAACAGAAGTATACTCGACCTCTGTCGGAGCTCAATTTGGTGAACAAGCACTAAATGAAACCATTTTTGCAGGTATTATCGGTATTGCAGCCATCTTTTTATTCATGCTGTTCTACTATCGTTTCCCAGGTTTGATTGCTGTTGTAACTTTGTCTGCTTATATTTATCTTGTACTGTTAATATTTGATTGGATGAATGGCGTATTAACCTTACCGGGAATCGCCGCTCTTATTCTCGGAGTTGGTATGGCTGTCGATGCGAACATCATTACTTATGAACGGATTAGGGAAGAACTTAAGGTGGGGAAATCGGTTAAATCTGCATTCCAGGCAGGTAATAAAAATGCCTTTACATCCATCCTTGATGCCAACTTAACAACTATGTTAACTGCTGGTGTATTGTTCTTCTATGGGACAAGCTCAATTAAAGGGTTTGCCACCATGTTATTGGTGAGTATTTTATTAAGTTTTATTACAGCTGTGTATGGATCGCGCCTATTACTAGGTTTATGGGTAAATAGCGGTTTCTTAAATAATAAGCTTGGATGGTTTAGTGTTAAGAAGTCAGATGTTAGAAATATTGCTGAAAACTTTGATACACTTGATCTCCCGACGAGATGGGATCGTTTTGATTTTGTAAAAGTTAGAAAGCTTTTCTTCATGATTTCGGGTGCATTGCTTGCTGTTGGATTAGTATTAATACTCATTTTCCGTCTGAACCTTTCAATCGATTTTTCGAGCGGAACCCGTATTGAAGTACTATCTGATACACCACTTACAACGGAGAAGGTAGAAAGTGCCTTTGAAAAGCTTAATATTGAAACAGAAGAGAAGATTGTTATTTCTGGTGACAATCAAGAAAGAGCTTCAACCAGAATAGAAGATGTCTTATCAAAAGATGAAATTGCTAAATTAAAAGCAGATTTTCATAAAGAATTTGGTTCCGATCCAAATGTTAGTGCTGTTTCACCAAC
>JAQSXG010000432.1 GCA_029256785.1 Neobacillus sp. | reverse complement strand
ATGGATTCTACATTTGGATTTATCGAACAACAATGCCATGCCATCATAGCAATCTCCTCTAGAACCAGTGCCTTTTCAACTGCGCTTCGAGGGGTATCATTCCATACGAAGGGGCCATGATTTCGAGCCAAAATAGCGAATTGCTTTCCAAGATCAAGGTTCATCAATGTTGATGTAATAACCTTTCCCGTATTTTCCTCATAGTTTTCCCGGATCTCCTGCTCACTCATAGCACGTGTGCATAGAATGGGTCCACCGAAATCATCTGCATGGGTAGTGCCGAGAACAGGAATGTCTTTTCCTATTTGCGCCCAAATAGTAGCCCATCTTGAATGGGTGTGAACAATACTTTTTATGTGTGGAAATTGCCGATATAATTCCAAATGAGTCAGGGTATCTGAAGAAGGATTTAAATCTCCTTCAACAACTTTTCCGTCCAAACCAACTACAACCATGCTTTCAGAGGTAAGCTGTTCAAAAGGAAGTCCAGAGGGTTTGATCACTATGTACCCGCTCTGGCTATCAATCGCAGAGACATTTCCCCAGGTAAGGACAACAAGCCCATATTCCGGCAACAGCCGATTGGCTTGACAAACCTCTTCCCGTAATGTTTTCAGCAGCATATGTTTCACCTTCACCTTACTCTTTTTCACGCAATGCCAAAAGTGCTTTAAATATTCTTAAATCATCTTGGGTCGTAAGCTTAATATTTGTTTCGGATCCGATCGAAAAATAAACTGGTTCGCCTAATTCAATCATCATTGTACAACTTGCAACGGAATTAGTGATGCCTTTTTCCAATGCCTTGCGGTGAGCGTCTGCTAGTTTTCCGATGGGAAATGCCTGTGGGGTTTGCGTCATTGCAAGCTCGTTTCTAGGAACAACAGATGCGGAAGATATGTCTGTGTCCTTATGGAGTACTGCCGTATTGCAAGGCAAGACGGAAATGGCTGATCCAAACCGTTCGCATACAATAATACAGTCGGAGATGATTTCTTGAGAAAGCATTGGCCTAATTGCATCGTGAATGAGCAATATATCTTTTTCCGAGTATCGCTTTTCTGCTTCAAATACACCATTGCGAATAGAATCTTGTCCCGTTTCGCCACCTGCGATAACCCATTTTAGTTTTGTGATTCCATATTGTCTTGCATAAGCTTGTAAAATTTCATGCCATCCATCAATACAGACTACACCGATCTCATCAACATTTGGATGCTTTTGAAAGGCTTCTAAAGTATAAATGATGATTGGCTTGTCATTGATGTTAATAAACTGTTTGGGGATCTCTTGGTTCATGCGTTGACCGTTACCCCCTGCAATGATGATAGCTATGTTCATGTTTTTCCTCACCCTTTACAACTAATCAATTAACTAGTTTTGATCTTAACTTTTTCTTCCATGTATAGAACAGGTCCATTGGAAGAGAAACAGTAACTAATATCATTAACAATACACCTCCTACCAAATTAACCCACCCCAACATCCTGTAGAAGCTTTCTAATATACCATCACTGTTAAGAAGAAACATACTGCAAAACAGTAAAACTTGAGCAACAAGACAAGCTTGTTTTCGCTTTAATCTATGGCGATGTTTCAGATATTGCTGTTCTAACACCCAACATAAATGTTTTGGACTTCGTATCGTAGCCTTAAGCTTTGCAGGAGCAGAAAGGCCATATAGTGTAATATGGAAAAAATAGAGTCTCTCTAAAATCTCTCTGCGATATACTTCATAAAGTCTCAAATCGTCGCTAGCCATTAAGTCTTTATATGGTTCTACTTCTCTCTCAAACAATAGATACTTATCATCGTAAAAAGCCTTCCGTGTTAAAACATCATACCGTGAATTTGAGTTCGATATACCACCTGTACTATGAACCGCTGTTATTTCGTCAATATAGATTGGAGCAAATCCATTTCTAAGTAGTTTCAATTCCAATGGCCAATCTTCTAAGTACTGATAGTTGGAATCAAACCCCCCCACTAGGTCTATTGCATCCCTACTAAAGCACATTTGACATGGAACTCCCATTCCTCTACGAGCCCATCGACTAAACAAAAGTTGTGAATCTCCTGATTGAAAAAATGGTATATCCTCATCTGTGGGGGCAATATAAATTACTTTTTTGTAGTCTGGTGTTGTTATCTTACACCTAGCAACAATCCACTTAGCATCTAGGTTTTGCGAGAAAGCTTCTATATATTTACTAATTGCCTTTTCAGAAGAAAACCTATCATCTGCCGCTGTAAAAACCAAATAATCTCCCTTAACGTGTTGCATTGCATATATGATATGCTTAACAGTGCCCATATTAACAGGGTTATTTAATACTATATACTCCTCGATATTTGAACTGTTTAAACGAATATACTGCTCTATCATATTTTTATCAAAATCAGAGCTACCATCATCGGATATAACCAATTGAATTCTTTGATAATCCTGTACAAAGATCGAATCCAACATTTCATATAACAAATCCTGGTTTTTATAACACAACACTAAAATAGAAATAAGCGGTACTTGCTTCAAAAGAGTTCTGCTGCTTAAAGTAGAGCCAATATCAGAAAGGTACGAAGCGAGCAATCCATTTTCACATTCTTCCTCCAAATTATGTTTTACATTATTCATAATATTTTCCCCCACAGAACATCCTTCTGGAATAAAAAGCACATCATCTCGCATTGTAATTCTTTTCTCTCTTAATGGGTCTTTATCATTGCGTATCATATCTATATACTCTGCGACATCATTAATATCTTCTGCAATGTAGTAATTCTTGATCATTTCTTCGTATAGGTAAAATCCTTTTATATTTCGTGGGGTTAGCAATATAGGACGCCCCGTATATAAAAATTCTACACAAAATGTAGTTCCATCTGTAATAATTGCATCGGCCAGGTCAAAGGCAATTCGATAATCGGCCGTGTCATCATAGATTATATTTTCTGAATTTTTTATTTTGCATATCATTGCCTCTACAGATTGACTTGACATATATTTGTTATTAATTAATGCACCTATTAAATGGGGATGTGGCCGAAAAATATAAGCAATATCTTTATTCTGATAAGCCAAATTTAAAATCTTTTCTCCCAAATTAAGCCAGGTTCCAGTCCCCTCACTATCGAGAGTTATATAATGGTGTGGAGTCCATAAAATCGTCTTTTTTCCTTTTAATTTTTCTTCCCAATCTAAGGGTAGTAAGCACGTTTTTTTTCCATTACTTCTGAAATGATCTGCTTTTGGATGACCCCAAACAACAATATTTTCGCCATTCCGGTACCCATATTGAGAGCCGTAATGCTTTACGATCTCACCATATGCACAATGCCTCCAAGCTTTATAATGCAAGTAATATTGAAATCCATACTCAATAAGATCCGTTGTAACTTCCATACCATATGGTATATAGACAAATCGCCTAATTACTTTTTGAAGGTTCTTAATCTGATATTTGGGCGGCACGTTATTATATGGTTTAAGTATAAAAGCAACATCGGGGGAATCTTCTTCAAGATTGTATTCTGATTCTCTAAGTATAGGAATTTTTATATCATTCAGATATGTATGGTAGTGATCATTAGTATCTGTAATATTTTTATGCTCAAAATGTGTATAAACTATTGATGTGTTAAAATCTTGTTTATTTTCAAGGGATGCGTAATAAACGCTCTCAAGAGAGGGCCAGCAAGCTGGCTCTTGTACTAAAAACAATACATGTAGTTTATCTCTTGTTTCTTTTACAATTGTCTCTAAGATTTCTTCGAGACATTTAACAGTATTGTTTTCTGAACTGATAGTTCCCTCTAATTGACACAAAAAAGCTTGGTATGCTTGATCACTACTTGTCTTGTTCCCGTATATAGTCTTCTCATTGCAAAGACGCTGAATTTCGAGTCTTAAAACCTCAAAATATAATTTTTTTTGATAGTTATTGTTCAGAATATCGTTAATCAGTTGTTTGCATAGTGATTGCAAAAATAATCCGCTCGATCGATTTAGTTTCTTACCAGTTCTCATCATTACAAACCCTCAATTTATCAGGAAATAATTTATAAAATAGATTAATTGCAACTAATATGGCAGTCAAGATTAGAATCAACAGTCCTCCTGCCAAAATCGCCCATGATACTATTGCTGAAAGGGGGCTTGTATATAATCCTAGAGTTCCAATAATAAACAACAGTATGTCAATCCTCATTAAGCCTTTTATTATATTAAATCTTGAATAACGATAGGAATTTGATACTAGCTTTTTTTTATTAACAAACATAGAAGTTTGTTTTTCGCTATTCATTTTTTGTTGCTTCGAATATGCAGCAGCATTATAGGGGAATCCGGTTTGTTTAAAATTACTAATAATTTTTTCTGCACCAACAAACTCTCCATATGCGACTTTATCCCCAGATTGAAGAAGATTTTCTATAACACTTTTGCTAAATTCATCATCTGGATAACTCAGTTCACAATCAATTTTCTTTA
>JAQSXG010000431.1 GCA_029256785.1 Neobacillus sp. | reverse complement strand
ACTTTCCTCAATGAGGATGTCATCTTCAATCAAAATGAAATCATCTGTAATATGTTCAGCAGCAGAGGCTAGCGAGTGCATGCTCCCAGTCCATAAATACCTTGGATTTTCTACATAATGAATATTGGTTTTATCCTTAAGAAATTCTGTCGCTTCAAAGGCTTCCTTTTTATATCCTGTTACGATAATAATTTTTTCAATACCTTGATTCTCAAGAATCGTAATGGTTCTTTCTATCAGCGTAGTATCCTTAATCGGCAACAGACAAGCCGGCTTATCAAATTCAGCTTTTTCCCCAGCTGCCAAGATGACCGCCTGCTTCACCGTTTTTTGTTCATTATTATGTAGCCTAACCTTGGTTTCATGAAGTTGGTCCAATTCATTTGTTAAATAGTCTATTCCTGCTTGGGTTACCACATAACGACGGGTTTTCCCTTCATTTTGAGAATTGATTAGTTTATCTTCAGCCAACTGATTTAGTGTATAATTCACCTTTCCAACTGAAAGGTTACATAGCTTTGCAAGTGATCTTTGAGTAATTTCAGGGGTCTTTGATAACGTTTCAAGTATCTGAAATTTGTGCATCTAGGGACAACCTCCAATTTTGTTCATTTTTTGAACAAAAATAGCATAGCACATTTTTTTCCACTCGTATATAAAAATATTGTAACCGTTTTTCCTCCTGAGAACTCATCACGAAATGACGACAAAAAATCGGTCCCTTTATAGGAACCGATTTTTTAAATGGGTTAATATTCCGGATAAAGCGTGAATTTGCGTGTTAATGCGTCCACTCTTTCCGCTGCAATCTGCAACTTCGCTTCATCTTCGTGATTTTTCAATGTAAATGCAATAATTGAAGCAATCTCGTCCATATCAGCCAAACCGAAGCCTCGGCTTGTTACTGCTGCTGTTCCAATCCGTATTCCACTCGTTACAAACGGACTCTGTGGATCAAATGGAATCGTGTTCTTGTTAACAGTGATTCCAATTTCATCAAGCACCTTTTCTGCCACTTTTCCTGTTAGATCAAGGGTTTGTAGGTCTAGTAAAAGCAGGTGGTTATCGGTACCGCCAGATACAAGCTTCAGTCCTTCTTTTTCCAAACCTTCTGCAAGGCGCTTGGCGTTAACAATAACTTCTTTCGCATACTCTTTAAAGCTATCCTGAAGTACTTCACCGAAGGCAACCGCCTTTGCTGCGATAACATGCATCAATGGACCACCTTGGATTCCTGGGAAGATTGATTTATCAATTTTCTTGCCAAATTCTTCTTTACAAAGGATCATTCCGCCACGCGGCCCGCGAAGAGTCTTATGCGTGGTAGTCGTCACAAAATCCGCATACGGTACTGGACTTTGATGGAGGCCTGCAGCCACTAGCCCAGCAATATGTGCCATATCCACCATTAAATAAGCGCCCACTTCATCCGCAATCTCACGGAATTTTGCAAAGTCAATTTCTCTTGGGTACGCACTCGCACCAGCCACAATCAATTTTGGTTTATGCTCACGCGCTTTTTCTAATACATCATCATAGTTAATCCGTTGAGAGTCTTGGTCCACACCATATTCAACAAACTTATATTGAATACCGCTAAAATTCACTGGGCTACCGTGTGTTAAATGGCCACCATGCGAAAGATTCATCCCAAGCACCGTGTCGCCTTGCTCTAGGATCGTGAAGTACACGGCCATGTTTGCCTGTGCACCTGAATGCGGCTGAACATTGACATACTCTGCACCAAAGATTTCCTTGGCACGTTCGCGAGCTAAGTCTTCGACGATATCCACATATTCACAACCGCCATAATAACGGCGGCCTGGGTAGCCTTCTGCATATTTATTGGTTAAAACGGATCCTTGTGCTTCCATGACCGCTTCACTAACAAAGTTTTCTGAGGCAATGAGTTCAATTTTGCTACGTTGACGGCCTAGTTCTTTTTGAATCGCTTCAAAAACCTGCCCGTCCTGACCTTGCAAATGCTTCATAATTATCCCCCTTATATGTATGAACCTATATTTTTCTAAAAATTCCATCTTTATTTTAGCACGACTCTATCTAAAATTGAAAGATGTAACAAGGTCAGACCTCAGCCTGACCCCTTTGGTTTTATGTGCAGCTTGTGTTGTCTTTGTTCCGTTCGTAGATGGCACGGGGGCCACCGATGAGTTTGGGCCGAGTTTTTGCTAATGTTACATGGGCGTGACCGACGGTTTTTTGCCCGACACGGACTGGAACGGCGACATGTTTGATATGCATGCCGATTAGCGTGTTACCGATATCAATTCCCGCATCCGCCTTTATAAACTCAACAACCACAGCATCCTCAAAGGTTTCAAACGCATACGTCGCCATCGCTCCACCTGCCGTTCGAGCCGGAACCACCGATACCTCATCAAAGCCTAATCTTAGAGCAACCGCTCTTTCCACAACAAGCGCCCTGTTCAAATGCTCGCAGCACTGGAACGCCAAACTAACACCTGCATCTTGCGCGAACTGTTTCAACCTGCGGAAAATCATTTCAGCAACCTCAACCGTTCCAGCAGTCCCAATTTTTTTACCACTTACCTCACTTGTACTGCAGCCGATAACTACGAGCTGCCCTGGACTCAAGGATGCTTGTTCCGTAAATTCTATAAGAATGGATTCAAGCTCTTTTTCCCACGTTTGAATCATATTATTTATTCTCGTATTCGCTGATTTTTCCAACACGGGTTGAATGACGTCCACCTTCAAATTCTTCCGTTAACCAAATCTTTGCGATATCGCGGGCTAGTCCCGGACCGATAACACGTTCTCCCATCGCCAATACATTGGTATCATTATGCTGCCGAGTTGCTTTTGCACTAAAGGTATCGTGCACAAGAGCACAGCGAATTCCCTTCACCTTGTTTGCAGCAATACTCATGCCAATCCCTGTTCCGCAAATCAGGATCCCACGGTCAAACTCACCGTTCGCAACCTTCTGCGCCACCGGAAGTGCGTAATCAGGGTAATCCACTGACGTTTCACAGTCACAACCAAAATCTACATATTCAATACCTAACTCATCCATTAAACCTGCTATTTCCTTACGAATATTCACTCCACCATGATCAGAAGCCAAAGCCACTTTCATATTCATTCCTCCTGTTTCTTCATCTGCTTTAATATTGACATACTGCTAAAAAAATATAAAGCGAAATAGCTGACTTGGGCACCAACAAAAAAACCGAGTACCTTTGCACTCGGTTTCTAGAGTCTATAATTTCTCAATGGCTTTATTAATCCATTTCTCTAACTCTTGAAAGGTTTCTTGATAAATCGCCAAGTTACCGCCAAAGGGATCGACGACGTCGTGGTTATACGTTTCACCGCTGAATTCCTTTAAGGTGAAAAGCTTTTTCGAGCACTCAGGATATTGCTGAAGAATCGCCGTCTTATGTGATACCGTCATCGTTAAGATTAAATCGGCCCAATCCACTTCATCCATCGTAAGCATGCTGGAGTGATGGTGGTGCTCAATCCCTTTTTCATCAAGCACTCTTTGGGCATGAGCGGACGCCTCGCTTCCATTCGCGGCATACACCCCTGCCGATCTAACTTCGATCCCATCCAGGTTCTTACTTTTTAAAATCGCTTCTGCCATCGGACTGCGGCACGTATTTCCCGTACAAACAAACAATATGCGCTGCAAGTGAGTCAGCCCCCTTTCCCTCTATCATTATGTATTATTTTAACAAATTTTTATCAAATGGACAAAATCATGATAGTAGAGGTAAAAGCAACTTGATTCCAAAAGCTAACAGGATACTACCTCCCAAAGCTTCACCATAGGAACCTAGCCAGCCCTGGAATTTCCTTCCGAGCATCAATCCTGCCCAGGTTAAAATGGTTGCAGCCACCCCAAAGAAGGCAATAACCAAAAGGGTTTTTGCACCATAAATCCCTAACGTTAGTCCAAGTGAAAAGCTATCGAGGCTCACACTTAAAGCAAATAAAATCAACCCAAAGCCAACGGGTGCCAGCGTACTCTCCTCGTCTTTTTTGAGCCCGCCCCAAATCATCTGAATACCTAACAGAATCAGTAACAACCCCCCAAGCAAGGAAGCAAACGTTCCGAATTTCTCAGAAAGGAACTTCCCTGCAAACATCCCTACAAACGGC
The DNA here is from genome assembly GCA_029256785.1 of Neobacillus sp. Classification (GTDB taxonomy): domain Bacteria; phylum Bacillota; class Bacilli; order Bacillales; family Cytobacillaceae; genus Neobacillus. The sequence continues at coordinate 340 of JAQSXG010000431.1, read as the reverse complement.
ATCCAAACATGGAAAAAGCCAACAGTAATTCCAATGCTAAAAATTTGCTTTAATCGCAATTTAAACATGCCCATTCCTAAGCCTACGGAAAAGGCATCCATCCCTAATGCAAACGCCATTAACATCAGCGTGATAATTTCCCCAATCATACTTGCCCTCCCCTCGGACTTGCCCTCCCCTAAAGATATGCACGTCCAAAATATTTTAGAAGTATGCAAAGATTACCTGGTTCAAAAAAAAAGGCTGTGTTAAACTTGGCTGTTGATTTGCGCTTCAGGTGCTATGCTTTCCGCGGGCTCACCCGTGAGCCTCCTCGCTGCTTCGCACCTGCGGGGTCTCA
>JAQSXG010000430.1 GCA_029256785.1 Neobacillus sp. | reverse complement strand
AACTTCATTGGATTACCCCCAAAGCCATAGTATTACGACTTATTTTAGAACGTTTGTTCCAAAATAGCAAATATCAACAATGAAGTTTAACATAGCTTTATATTTAAAAAACTTAAAAGCCTATTGGTTTATAAAAACCAATAGGGAAAAATAGCCAAGCATTGTCAACAATTTTAGTAAGAACTAAAAATTCAACTCCAGCCACTCATCCGTTTCTTGAAATCCAAATTTCTTATAAACTGGTCTTCCTAACTTGGAAGCACCAAGCCAAATTTTTGTGATACCCGCCCCTTTCACTTCATCAACTAACTTAGTTAACAGAGTGGTCGCAATCCCTTGTCCCCTGTAAGTTTCTTTTGTATACATATTTGTAACATACGCCTTTTTCCCAGTCTTATTTGTAAAGCTTGGTGGAAATTCATAAATTACAATTGCACCACAAGCAATAATTTCTTCCTTATCTTCAACTAACCATTGAATCAAAGAACCATCGTTTAGTTTATTTTGAAAAAAATCATATAGTTCCCTATCAATATCAATAGTGGGTTCTATCCCCTCATCGACTAATTGTTTTTTCCTTAGTGAAATTAGTGTATCAATATCATCAATATTCGCTTTACGGTATTTCAAACCCACCACTCCTGTCTAAAATTGCACCTGGCTCCTTAATAAAAATTGCATTTCAAAAAAATAAATTTAGAATAATAATTAATAGAATGGAGATTGAAAAGAAACCACCCATAAAATATCCAAAGTACTTTAATGGTTTAGGTAGCTTCTTCAAGTCCGCCTTGGCAAGATTTGCAGCATTTCCTTCGATCTTATTAAAGTGGTCGATCACACTGTTAAATGGTTTATTTTCCTCTGTCATCCCATCCACCCCTTAACCTTTTTATATACATATTCAATAATTGTTATGGAAAATCCTTCTGGTTCCAAAGCTAGGCTATAGATCAAGAAAAAAGAGCTGCCGACGGCACCCCTTTGATAATCAAAAGTTGCTTACCTTTTTCCACGATTATTCTTTAGAATTTTAAAAATAAGAAAGGCTACTAAGATACCCAATATGGCTAATATAAAAACCTTAATAATCCCCTGTTGCCCGTCAAAAAAACCATCAAAAGTACTTCTTACTTCATATTTACCCTCTCTATCAGCCTTTATATATCTTCCTTCAGATTCCTCAACTGCTATTGCTTCATCTGTACTAATTCCTTTAATTGAGTAATACTTCGTACCTTTTTTAAACATATTTGAGAAATTTCCAGGAAGTGATTCCATGTCTGAGTACCTAGTAACTTTACCAATCTCTTTATCAACTTCGGTTACATACTCTTCGCTTACTACATAGATATAATCTTGCCATACGACAAATGGATAGGCCCATTTAGTGGCGAGTGGCTTATTTGGAAACAAAAACGATGCTAATAAAACTACAAACATTACCGAACAAAGTACACGTTGATAATTTTTCATAACATTCTCCCCCCTTAAGGTTTTTGACTCATTCCTCTTGAACATCTAGGCTCTTATAAAAATCATCAACAATGGGATGTATATCTGGTTCTGTGTAATAATAGTCATCATTTACTTGATTTAAGGTAAACGAAAACGTCTTTTCTTCCTCTTGAAAAAGTGTAATAGCATATCTGAACCCTACTCTATCTTCTTGGTTTTCTTCTGGTTTGAACTTAATGTCACTGATCATCCCTAAAAAGTCTTCAACCACGTTTTTATCTGTTATGACCTTTTTATAGCCTGTACTGCCATCAAATAGCTCAATTTTAGTCACGTCTTTTAGATCTTCTTCATAAAACTCAGAAAGTGTCTTTGTTTCTAAACTACAACCGGTTAAAACTAAGAAAAACAAAAGGATCATTTGCTTTTGGAACTTCATAACCGATTACACCCCCTCTTATACTGAGACGGTTTTTAGTTAGTAAAGTTTCTCTATCAATGAATCTATTTTAGTGAATATAACACTTATTTTTGTTTACACTGAATAGTATATTAAAAGAAACGAAGTAAGGGAGAGATGGAATTGATTAATGTAGTAGGTCAAATTATGCTTTATGTAAATAACCAAGAGGAATCATTGAAGTTTTGGACAGAAAAGGCTGGGTTTTCCATCATTTCGGAGAATGATAACGGTCAGGGCATGAAATGGTTTGAAATTGCTCCAACAAAGGATGCTCAAACAACCATCGTCCTTCATGACAGGGAAGTGGTAGCAAAGTTTTCACCTGGTGTGAACCTTGATACTCCATCATTATTATTTTACACAAAGGACCTTGATCAACTATACACGGATTATCAAGCTAAAAATATCACAGTTGGAGAAATTGTTACTATGCCCACAGGAAGAGTGTTTAACTTCGCAGATGATGAGGAAAATTACTTTGCCGTGGTAGAAAAGAAATAACAAACATAGATCATTTAAAGCAAAAAGCGTGGTCGTGGTACCACGCTTTTATATCATATATTTTTTGCAAACCTTGATCGTTAAGACTCTCGAATAGAGGCGATTCACTGTCACCATTTTATCATAGCTATAAATAACACAAAATGGACTTTTCAATCCAATAGGAAAATATCGTGTTCGGGCTTTGTTTCTCGTACTCTTTCATTTTTAAATACAAGTCAATTCCATCCGAAACATCATGCCATAAATCCGTAAACACAAAATCATATTTCCCGTCCTGTATATTTTTCTGTGCATAATCATAAGCATCTGCCTGGACAATGTTAACCTTTTGGGCATTTTTGAATTGGGGTAACACGTATTTATTAGTGTCTTTAGGATCCTGTCTAATTCTATTGGTTACCATTTAATCATGCGATAAACCTTTTGAAATACTTCTTCTACTGTTGTATCCATAGCAGAGGCGATCTCATTAAATAACAAATCCTGAATAGATTTTAATAGCATACGATCTTGATCGTAGACCTTCTTTCCTTTTAGGTTAAGTTCAAGTTCTTTCCGCATTAAGGTATTTGCTACTTTCGCAATCTCCTTGCGATTTCCAGTGTTAACAATCTTGCGGTATTCCTTATTTCGTTGCCTTACATCGACTATCCATTCTGTGCCAGGAATTTTAAAGGATTGTAAAATTTCCACAGCTTCGTCATGGTTTAGCAACTTAAGCATAATTACCTTTTCATTATCGACAGGGGTACTTATTGTTAAATTGGCTTGCCCAAGTGGATGCAAAACATAGTAGGTTCTGGTAACGTTTGAAATAGTTTTCTCACATATATCATCAATTTGACTTAAGCCATGTGTAGAATAAATAATCACATCTCCAATATTAAACATCATCCTACTCCTATTTTTAATATCGTCAATTTTGTTTACAATTAATTTTACTCTTATTCGTGTCAGTTGTCAACTAAGTTGACGATTGTAAAAAAATAAAGCTGGTACCTTAAAAGATTTAGGGTACCAGCTTTATTTGATATATGTTGGTCTTCATTGATGTTATGAAGACCATCTCACCTGGTTTTCCGAGTGGAGTTGGCCTTCATCGACCTTATGAAGACCATCTCGAATAGGATTTCGAACAGAGTTGGTCTTCATCGACCTCATGAAGGCTATCTCGCATGGATTTTCGAATAGAGTTGGCCTTCATTGACCTTATGAAGACCATCTCACTCCATTTTTCCAAACAGAGTCAGCCTTCATACAAGCCAACGTGATCGCAAAACAACCACTTAAACCGTTTCAGCCTCAACCGGCAATCCTTCCAGGACCACCTCTTCGTCCACTTCCAACAATAAACACCGTTTTCCTTCGAACGTAATATATTTGATGTTTTTCAGGTCTTGCGGGCTGATGGATACAGGTCCCACCTTTGTTTCGATTTTTATCTTCTTTGGAACAATATTGGTAGCTTTAAATTCATGTCTTTCATCGTCTATAATCGCTTTGAATGCATGCTCTACTTTGGCGGTACTGACATCTTCTACTCCGCTGACTGTTAAGATTTTTTCAATATCCCGATAGTCCAACTTTGGTGGTTCACTCTCTTCGTTTTCTTTGTTCTCTTGAACAATTCGATCGATTTCCTCATAGACATTGGACATGACCTGAGTATCAACATCGTCTCCCGCCACTTTTTTAATAACGAGATCAAAAATTTCCTTATCTTCCTCTGCCGTAATGATGTCTTCACAATTGAGAACCTCTTCAATAAAGGTCACATCAGGTTGATTTGGTTTTCCGGTATAATAAAGCAGATGATTTACATCCGCAGCATTGTCATTGAAAGCAGGGAACAGAAATCCTGACAGTGGAGAAGCTAAATCAATAATCGGGTCAAAGACCGTATTGGATTTGAATTCCTTCTCGATATAATCAAACAGCAACGCTTTTTTTGGCTGGTCAGTTTTATTTAAACTGCACAAGATAAACTGGCTAGAATAAGTTTCATCATCCCCACCCACTTCGGATTCCGGGTCCCGTTTTCGCGCTGGTTTCCGATATTCTCCTCTGATAAACGTCACCAT
>JAQSXG010000429.1 GCA_029256785.1 Neobacillus sp. | reverse complement strand
AAGAAAATGCCAACTCGTCATTTTGTAGAAGTTGGAGGTATTGATACAGTCTATTGTAGGAAAATCTCGCACTATATCCTGAACCAAATCTATACATCAATGTGATACGAGGTTCCAGCCCATAATACGTTTTCCTTTTATCGGCCTCTTCAGCCAACATTTTATACTGATTATTATTCAGTAAGTAGTACCTCCCAAAAGAAGTACTGAAAAATGCGTTCACGCGAGTACCCAATACGACACGGAAGGAGGAATCTATTTTCCAGTTAAACGAGGCGTATCCAGTATATTCATACGCTTGTGCTCTAAAAATATCATCTTTATTATTGAGGTCCGCTGGAGCAATCTCACCTGGTTTAAAGCGATGAAGGGTAGCCTGAGCTCCAAAATCCAGCGTGCGCTCCAATCCCATAAAATAAGTAAAATCTGCTTTTAAGCTTTTATCCTTGATTTGCGTCAGCCAGGTTCTGTTATCAGAAGATTCTGGTTTACTGACATCCAGTTTATTACGATAATTACTAAGAATCGCTGAGACATTCATAAACAAACGTGGACTATGCACATAATTCCACCGCAACGTTGAAGTCCAATTACCCCAACGATTTGTATTTTTATTTGGAGCCACCACCTCGTCCTGGCCTATATACCCTGAAAGATATATCTTATTTCGTTCTGTGAGAGCATAGTTCAATTTCACATTATAATCACTATAGGTTCCCTTGACATTAAATGACCGATACTCCGTATTTAATAGATTTGAAATGCTTGAGCGCGCTGTAACCAAAAAAGATCCTTTACCTCTTTTGATAAATGGGCCCTCTGCCCCTAAACGCGCAACCAAAAGGCTTGTTCCACCAAACAAATGCGTCGCTCCATTATCGCCATCTCTTGTGTTCATTTCCATAATGGACGCTAGTCTACCACCATAATTAGCAGGTATTCCATCCTTATAAATCTGCGTGTGTTTTAAAATATCCGAGTTGAATACAGAAGTCAGGCCGAATAAATGTGAGGGATTGTAAACCACAGCTTCATCAAGCAGAATAAGGTTCTGATCTTTTCCACTACCACGTACAAAAAGATTACTCCCTCCTTCAGTTAGTCCATTAATACCATTTTGCATCTGCAAAACCTTTATAATATCTGCTTCACCCTTATAAAATGAATTGTTCCGGAAGCGAGCCCAGTTTATTTTCCCGTTGAGACGCTGTTGCTCTCTATCAGCAACAATCGAATCACTAACAACGACAACCTCTTTCAGGTTCATATCTATAGGTGATAGCTTAATGACAAGGTAACCATTTTCCATTTCAGGTGTAAAGCGCAATTTTTTTGTGCCGTAGCCAAGGTAACTAACCACACAGTCATAATTGTTTTTAGGAAGCGTTAATGAATAGAAACCATAGTTGTTACTGAAACCACTTTTATTTTTTTCCGCAATTATCAAACTGGCACCAATCAGACTCTCTCCGCTCAAACTATCTACAATCCGCCCTTTGATTGTAAAAGTTTTGTCTTCAATGGAGAAGATTAACGCCCGGTTGATTACCGTAAAACCAATTTTTGAATCCTTCAACAAATAGTGTAGAACATCATCCAACTTTGATGCTTTGAAATTCCTCCCATAAATAATGTTTCGATTAAATAGCTGTTCATCGTAGGACATGGATAATCCATAATTTTTATGAATTTCCGTCAAAATCTGAATAATCTCCTTATTTTTAGTATCAATAGAAACCTGCATATCCGAAAGACTGCTTTGGCCGAATGATTTGGAACAAGACAAAAGAACCACCCAGAAAAAAAAGAAGTAACGATAGCGGCCTATACCCTTCATATCAATAGCCCTCAACTACTATTCGTAGATATTATACCCTTTTTTACCTGCTTTCCATTTCACATTTAAGGTTTTGGAAAGAATCTGTACAATTTCATTTAGTGATTGGCCATTGAAATACATGCTGAGCTTCCGTGCTTTCAAATTATCACCAACCACAACAATATTAGATTGAAAACGCTTTTCAAGATCCGAACAAATACTGTCCAGGCGTTCGTTGGAATAACTGAGTTTCTGTGTTACTTTATAGTCATTTTCTAAATCATCAACAGTAACCTTTGACAGTGCGGCTTTCTTTATTTTAAAGATACCCTTTTCATTTTTTTGTAAGATAAGTTCCTTTGCCGCATTCCCTTTTCCCTCACTCAAAGCCACGGTCCCTTCTTTCACCAGCACCTCTACATCTCCAGCGAGTAAATTAACTTCAAAGGATGTACCGATATCACGCACATAGTTATTTTCCAGTTCAACCACGAAAGAAGAATTTCGCGCATGTTTTACATCAAAAAATGCCTTTCCTTTTTTTAATGCAACAACACGCTGTTTATTAAATGTGCGTTTATTAAACGATGCCTCCGCGCCTGCATGTAATACCATCACAGAGCTGTCGGGCAGCAAGACATGTTCCTGTTTGGCTGTTCCATATAATTGGATTTCATATCCCATTAAGCGATCAAAGTTCAGGTAGCAGGCAAATCCAATCATCAGCAACACTGCCGCAGCAACAAGGTTCATCCAGGATTTCCAGATCGCTTTTATAGGCGTGGGCGCCGGTGCTTCATTAATTGCCGGTACCCGATCCAACCGTTGCTTAAACCTGTCCCACTGGCTATTGGTATCCACATTTTTATAGTGTTCCAATACAATAAGATCATCGGATAGCATTCTGGCTTCATCATATAGCTTCGGATTTTCCACATCCTCAGAAAGCCAGCGTTCAAGCAACAACCTTTCCTCAACGGAAATAACCCCATCCAAATCTTTCTGGATCAAGTCATAAGGAATAAATCTTGAAGTATTGTTTTCTTCCATATCTATTTGATAATAAACTGCATAAAAAGTCCTAATGAAAAAAATAAAAATCCAATGAGGAGCAATAAATATACTCTTTGCTTTGCCAATGCAACCCGAATCTTATCATATGCAATGGTCAAATGATTTTTAACGGTTTTGATAGAAATCCCTAATTGGTCCGCAATTTCCTGCTGTTTCATCCTATCGTACTTACTCATCAGAACGATTTTTCGGCACTGGGGAGGTAAACTCTCCAGTATGCTTTCGATCGTCAGCAGTTTAAATTCGTATAGCGCAGCGAGATCGGCCTGATCTTCATCGTCTGTCAGATCCAAATCTTTAATATAATCATTATTTCGATCTAGTAAACGCTGGTTCTTTTTGAGCTGAGTGAGTGAAAGGTTGATAACGCTCCGGGATAGATAAGCACCCAATGATTGATTAATAGCTAGCTTGCCGGCATTTTCCCATAACATCATAAACACATCATTGGCTAGTTCCTCGGCGATAGCTTCATCTCTGACGTACCGAAAAGACAATGTATACAATTTACGGAAATAGGCTTTATAAATAGTTTCAAAAGCATCTCTATCTTTATGAACTATTTTTTTCATTAGGTCAACGTCGTTTGACATAGGACTTCGGTAAAGCTAATAATAATCGTATGTAAAAGTAATCAAATTGGTTGGAGATTTTTAAGCAATCTATCTAATTTACAAGCTATAAAATCCCAGCCAAATTTTGTTATTTGACGCAAATAAAAACAAAAACGCTACACAATAAATTAATTTCATTAATATTTTTTTTTTACAGAAAACAAAAAATCATGCTCAAAAAAACATCTTCTTGTAAGTTGTATTGTATGTGTTTTATTTTCTTGCACTAAACAATTATCTTGAAACACCAGAAGTAATTACACCAGAAGAAAAAGAAACAATATCCTACAGTGATAAGTTGATTAAAAACATCAATGTTCATACAGCAGTCAATACAATTAATATTTTTAACGAAACGCTAGTTAGTCTATACAACGAAGAAAACCATATAGATTACCAATCATTTATTGACTGGGATCAGGTTTTTGTGGATTCCGTAATATGGCATATTGATGGTATTCTTCATTATAATACGCGCCATGAGAGAAATCTAGCATATAGAGGAGTTACATTCAACAAACCGGGGGATTATAAATTCGATTTGTTGCTCTACAAAGACGGTAAAGTAGTCAAACAATCGAGTCTAACCATCAGGGCTATTGCCGGAAAGGATTTTTTTAATGTCAATTGGAAACCACCACCCACCAGTAGCATTGTAGGGCAATCCTATTCCTACAGAAAAGGATTTCGTATTGATCAAACTTATATGAAAGGACAATATCCATATAGTTATGTAAAACTTTATTATGGAGACCTATTTCCAAAACAAACTCCGGAAAAAGAAAAGGAGTATTTAAAGGAAGTAGTACAAGCAACGTATGGCACGCCTAAATTTGTTGCTGCACAAAATAAACAAGTCGAACTTGATGACAAGTATACCATGCTTTTCAAAAACAAGTTGAATTACACACCTGTTGCGATTTGGGAAAACAGCACCTCTTCAAAGATGCTATTGAAACTTACTTCATCATCGCAGAACCCAAATATTAAAAAATACATTT
>JAQSXG010000428.1 GCA_029256785.1 Neobacillus sp. | reverse complement strand
CATTAAAATTCAGATAAACATCAACAGACATTACTACCACTCCTAGTATTTAATCTTCAATATATTCTATCATTTTATCCAAATGGAGACTAAGTAAACGGAGTACTTGTCAAATTTTATTCCTCGGGACCGCGCAAAACCTCTCTAATCTCCTCTACTGACATTCCAAATTGTTTAAGGGATAGGATTTGTTGTAGCCTTGCTAGATCTTCTTCTGTATAAATGCGTTGACCCCGCTCTGAAAGCCGGGAAGGTGTTATTAGTGCAATTTCACAATACTCATAAAATACCTTTTCTGTAAGTCCAGTTACTCTAACTAATTCTTCTAGTGTCCAGTACTTTTTCTTATCGATGGTAATGCGCCTCCTATATACTTTTTAACGAGGTTAGTCCCCATGTACCTTCACATGTTTTCTTATTGGAGGTACCTCCAAATAAGTCATCATCCTCCACACCCATTCCAACGGTCCAAATAGGAAAAATCGGAACCAAATGTTTGTGAAGATTAGCTGTATAACATAAATAGTCACGCAGACAAACAGTGATTGCAGATAAGACACATTCTCAAATAAATTAAAAACATAACCTGCGAGATAAATAAAAATCGTTTGAAAAAGATAGTTTGTTAACGCCATTCGCCCGTAGTTCTTTAATGGTGACAACAGTTTTTGAACAATTGATAGACGCAAAAGTAGGATTAGCATCCCCGCATAAAAAGCAGATAGTATTGGACCTATCATAATACCAATACTTAAAAACATATGGGTGTCCTCACCTACTCCACCCGCAAAAACGCCAAAGGGGAGTGCTGGGAGATATTGATATTGGTACAGGAGACCCATCACACTCATTACGAGCATAATTCCTGTAAACCAAGCAACCTGTTTTGTTTTTCCAGCTATGCGTTCAAATATCCTGTATTGTCCCGCTGCAATCCCAAGCAGCATAACAGGTACAACCATAAAGAGCTTGTAAGCCAAAATGCTACATACAAGTAATAATAGAATCCCAATCCAAAGATTTACTTGTTTTCTAACCTTATAAAAAGGCATTAATAATAGCCCTGTAACTGCATAAACGGTTAACGCCTCACCAGGGTGGAATTTCACATGAATGTATCCAAAGATAAACAAAATAAAGATACGCCGTAAAAACAGTAAAAAACCATTTTTCCCCTTTGCATTTGCCCTTGAGATAAACAAATAAAAACCAACACCAAACAAAAACGAGAAAAGAGTATAAAAACGTCCCTCAACAAATAGAAATAAAAACCGTTGATAGCTAGCATCCCCAGACCCCTGAGCAGGTAAATTAACCGCGAGCAATGGCAGGATATTCACCAAAATAATCCCTAATAATGCAAACCCACGCAAATAATCTAGAACATCGATTCGTTTATTAACCGCAACCGGATTCATCATCCTCACCTCTACCTAATCATACCAAAAAAAGACTGTCGTGAAGATTCCTCTCGACAGCCTTTTTATAGAATTGTCTAGCGCAAGTTGCCCAGCGGCTAGTGTACTTCGCTAAACGGGCGCTTGCGCTTTTCTTATTAGTAGCTTCCGAAGAAGTTCTTGAACGATTGAATAGTTGTTTGCCGATTAAGATGGGCAATAGATGTGGTTAATGGAATTCCTTTCGGACAAACCTCCACACAGTTTTGTGAATTCCCACAAGAGGTAATTCCCCCTTCACCCATAATCGCCGCAAGTCGGTCGTCCTTATGCATCGCACCTGTTGGGTGAGCATTGAATAAGCGAACCTGGGATAATGGTGCCGGACCAATGAAATCTGACTTCTCATTCACATTTGGACATGCCTCAAGGCAACAGCCGCAGGTCATACATTTAGATAGCTCATAAGCCCATTGCCTAGTTTTTTCCGGCATTCTTGGTCCTGGCCCTAAATCATATGTTCCATCTATCGGAACCCATGCTTTTACCTTTTTCAAAGCGTCAAACATCCGTGTGCGATCCACAAGTAAATCGCGCATAATCGGAAATGTTCCCAATGGTGCAACACGTATCGGTTGTTCTAATTGATCAATCAAGGATGAACAAGCTTGATGTGGCTTCCCGTTAATGACCATCGAGCATGCTCCACATACTTCTTCCAGGCAAACCGATTCCCAAATAACCGGAGTGGTTTTTTCACCCTTTGTATTAACTGGGTTTTTCTGAATTTCCATTAACGCAGAGATGATATTCATATTTGGACGATAAGGAACCATAAATTCTTCAGTATAGGAAGCAGACTTAGCATCCTTTTGTCTTGTAATGATTAAGTGTATTTTCTTTCCTGCTTCTACCATCATCATTTGGCTCCTTTCTTGGATTTTGTATAATCACGCTTACGCGGTTTTATTAAGGAGATATCCACTTCCTCGTAAGATAATTCTGGTAAATTCATTGCAGGGTTGTATTTTGCAATCGTTGTTTTTAACCATTCTTCATCATTACGGTCAGCAAATTCCGGTTTATAATGGGCTCCACGGCTTTCATTTCGATTGTACGCACCAAGGGTAATTACATGGGCAAGATTAATCATACCCTCCAATTGGCGAACAAAGGATGCACTTGAATTGCTCCACTTTGCCGTATCATCCATATTGATATTTTTAAAGCGTTCAGAAAACTCTTGTAGCTTTTCATAGGTCATTTTTAGTTTCTTATTTTCACGAACAACTGTTACGTTCGCTGTCATTAAGTCGCCAAGTTCTTTATGAAGAAGATATGCATTCTCCGTACCATTCATGGTTAGGATAGATTCATACTTTCTCACATCTTCATTCACTTGTTTTTCAAAAACAGAGCTTGAAATCGTATCGGTTGGTTTTTCTAAACCCTTAATATACTCAAGAGCTTTTGGACCAGCCACCAATCCTCCATATACTGCAGATAGTAAGGAGTTTGCACCTAGACGATTGGCTCCATGCTGGGAGTAATCACATTCTCCGGCGGCAAACAATCCAGGAATATTGGTTTTTTGATCAATATCTACCCATAAGCCGCCCATAGAATAATGAACACCAGGGAAGATCTTCATTGGAACCTTACGTGGATCATCTCCCATGAATTTCTCATAGATTTCCATGATTCCGCCAAGTCGGATATCAAGCTGCTTGGAATCAATATGAGATAAATCAAGGAATACTTTATTCTCACCATCGATTCCAAGCTTTTGATTTACACATACGTCAAAGATTTCACGTGTAGCGATATCACGAGGTACTAAATTTCCGTAAGCCGGATATTTTTCTTCTAAAAAGTACCATGGCTTTCCATCCTTGTATGTCCAAACCCTACCGCCTTCACCGCGTGCAGATTCACTCATTAAGCGGTTTTTATCATCACCTGGGATGGCCGTTGGGTGGATTTGAATAAATTCACCATTTGCAAATTTAGCTCCCTGTTGATACAGTCTTGCAGCGGCATATCCTGTATTTATCGTTGAGTTGGTCGATTTTCCGAAAATCATCCCAAGTCCACCAGTTGCCATTATTACTGCATCTGCAGGAAAAGCCTTTGTTTCCATTGTCCGTAAATTTTGTGCGGTAATCCCACGGCAGACACCTTCGTTATCCAGGATGGAAGAAACAAATTCCCAACCCTCATACTTCGTTACTAATCCTTTCACTTCAAAACTACGAACCTGCTCATCTAGTGCATAAAGAAGCTGCTGTCCTGTTGTTGCACCGGCAAAAGCCGTGCGATGGTATTGCGTTCCACCAAAACGGCGGAAGTCTAATAAACCTTCAGGTGTACGGTTAAACATAACCCCCATCCGGTCAAACATATGGATAATTTTTGGAGCTGCTTCACACATCGCTTTTACTTGTGGCTGATTAGCGAGGAAGTCGCCTCCATAAACCGAATCATCAAAGTGTTCTAAAGGAGAGTCATTCTCGCCTTTTGTATTAACAGCACCATTGATGCCACCTTGTGCACACACAGAGTGGGAGCGTTTCACTGGCACCACTGAGAATAGTTCTACTTTTGTTCCCTCTTCTGCTATTTTAATAGCGGCCATTAATCCAGCTAAGCCGCCACCAACAATGACAATATTACCTTTGCTCATTTATATGTCCTCCCTATCTTGCTCTTAAGCAAATGCTAAGATTGCGCGGATTCCAATGAAAGTTAAAACGATAAATAATCCGAACGAAATATATTGTGTAACTTTTTGTGAATGCGGTGATACAGTGATTCCCCATGTTATTAAGAAGGTCCAGATTCCATTGACAAAGTGATAAATACAAGAAACAATTCCAATGATATAAAGCGTTAATGAGATCCAATTATCAACAATATTAGCCATTAAATTGTAATCCGCTTCTACACCTGAGAATTCAACTTGTACCTTGGTTTCCCAAACATGCCAAATGATAAAAGCGAAGGCAAGTAATCCAGTTATGCGTTGCAAGTAAAACTTCCAGTTACGGAAATATCCGTAGCTACTAACATTGTTTTTTGCCTGACGGGCAATATAGACGCCATATAAGGCGT
>JAQSXG010000427.1 GCA_029256785.1 Neobacillus sp. | reverse complement strand
ACCTTTTGCGAGAGAGTCAGAAATGCAATCAGTTATTTCTGCCACAAAATCTATTTTTTCTCTTTCCTTGTTTTCAGTGAACTCCGTCTGAGGGTAAACAGGAGCGGCCTGATTTAGCTTGATCATTGCAATTCCCCCTCAGTTACATACTAGATTTTATGTCGGAGCACCATATATTAGAATATTCACCACTCATAAAAGAGTTACTTGAGTCTCCTTATCTGAAAAAGCGCAAAGAAGACACAGGGACGTTTTGTTCGTCTTCTTTATCTATAAAGCTATTTCTTTTGTCTATTCCCCGAAGTATGATATGATAGGTTCCTACCTTTGCCATGCTATTCACCTCACCTTGTTTCAGCATACGATAAGGGCATTACCCAGTCAAATGAAGCATCCCTTTGTCTTTTGCTTTCATTGTAGTAATACATTGCTTTTAATTAAAAAATTTTTTAATCCAAAACTGTTAGATTCACTTTTTTGTGGGTATTCATTAATATACTTTTGCAAGTGTTAACCTACAAAATCAAAGGAGTGATAAAATTTGGCATTTAAGTGGAAAGACAGATATAGCCTAGATATAGCTGTCATTGATGAACAGCACAAAAAATTATTTGAAATAGGAAATCGTGCTTATGATCTCGCAATTCTAAATGATAGCTATGATCATTTTGACGAAATTTTATCTATTGTAAATGAACTTCTAGATTATACGAAATATCATTTTGAATATGAAGAAGAACTTATGAAAAAGTATAATTATGAAGGTCTCATCCATCAACATAATGAACACGCTTTTTACGTTGATAAAGTGACAAGTTTATCTCAAGAAAAAATAGATGCTAACCAACAAAAGTCAGTATTGGATATTCTTGATTTTTTATCGGAATGGATAAGCAGCCATATTTTAATTTCCGATCGAAAATATGTAGATGCCATTAAACAAAAATAACTATCCTAGGATAAAAAAGTCTTTTATGTTTTTACAAGATTTAATTCTGTTTTCATCTAATATTTCAAGTCTACTTAATCATTTCAACAATCTAGTTTTAACGGCGAAAACCCCTCACTTTTTTAAAAAGAGGGGTTTATTTTAGTAAAAATGCACATGGGGACGATTTTATCCTGTTGCGCAATAAGAATGACACAACATTTGTACTGTCCCAGTCAATGCTCGTAATCGTTATTAGTTAAAAGTAGGTGCCACGACTCCAGCTAAAATAATTAAAAGAGAAATGGCCGCAATAAACATATTTTTTCCAGAGGCGTTTTCATCCTTTATAATTTCAACAAGTCCAAAAGAAAAAGAAAATACGAATACAAATGGCCAAAAAAACCAAGTCCAGTAATAGAAAATTCCAATTCCTTTCATAAGTCCAATTAACATTTTGATGCCTCCAAACTTCATCATATATAAATAATCCTTGATTCATTTAATTCTACACCTACGATCTACCTTATTAATTCTCTATTATCCATGAATTTCCTTTGAAGGAATAACCGTTCTTATGCCTTTATGAAAAATGCATCTCATGCAAATATTGCAAAAAATATGCATTTCACGCAGTAAAGTAAAAGTAGATTCTAACTCCGCCTCTTGTTATTATTTGCATATTAGTAATAGTATACTTGCTGCGTATCATTTCCACTCTTCTTTTAACTTTGCAAATAAATACTCATCTGTATATTCACCTTTATACCACGCATTTTTAAAAAAGTGACCCTCTCTCCTCATTCCAATACTCTCAAGCAATCTAATAGAATTCTTATTTCTTACATCTGTTACAGCAATAACCCTATGTTTATTCAAAACACTAAATATATACTCTAGCAGGCATCTAACTGCCTCTCTACCATATCCTTTATTCTGATATGCTGGGTCCAATGTAAATCCTATTTCTACTTGATTTGCATCATGGGATAGCGTATGTATGCCGCAATCTCCTATCTGTTTTCCACTATTCTTTAATTCAATTGCAATTTGAAACCAAGTACCAGGAATACCAGGTTCGAAATTCATTTGTTCTTTTACAAATTCAACGGCTTGATCCAATACAAAATTTTCCCATCCCTCTCCTTGGTATAAAGCTACTGTTGGATCGGTCCTGTACTTCAAAAAAGCTTCTGCATCAGACTCTTTAAACGACCTTAATATAATTCTTTCTGTTTCAATATTGTTAAACTTTTTATCGCTCATGAACTGTTCTATCCCTCCCCTATTTCACTACATCAAACAATTGTCACTTAATCTATTGTATTGGCTACTTCTATTTTACCGGTCCATTTCCTGCTTGGATTTAAATAAGATTTCTCCAAATTTTGAGATGTATTAAATTTAAAAACAGAAATGAGTTCTGTCCTTTTTATCGCGCTAAATATGTGTTTAATTGCTCTCCTATCTTTATTTGATCTCTGCCAAAGAAAGTTGTCGAAAATGATATATTTCTTATAAAATTGTTTCATAAACGACAAAAAAGCACTCAGTATGCTACAAACTTCCGAGTACTTTCTTTTTTTATCTGTTTTATATTTTGCAAATAGATCCGTTTTATTGATGGTTGTCTGAATGGTTGTTGTGTCTAATAGCCTACCTCTTCACCAATCACCCAAACATGAATATCAGATGCTGGTGGCTGCTTATGGATAACGGTTGAAATATTACAAAGTCGTGTTGGTCCTTGGCAATCTACACAGTACCCTGTTTTTACGCATGGGTTAGGACGATTTAACCTTTTATTATTAAGGGGGGCTGCAGTTACACGAATTCGTTCCTGTGCTTCATCAATTGTTCCTACAATCTTATTCACACCTGCAAGAACAATAACTTTTTTGGGTCCAAAGATCATTGCAGCCACACGGTTCCCCGTTGCATCAGTATTTACCAGTCTGCCATCTTCGGTAATAGCGTTAGTACTCGTTAGAAAAACATCACAAGTAAGTTGTTTTCGTCGTATATCTAATATTTCTTCTGGACTTAATCCAGGTTTATGGTGACAGTATACAATATTTCCCCGAGCCTCTAATTTTTCTACCACCTCTAACTGAATCAGGGTCCATGATCCTCCAATTCCGACTGTTGCATTTACTGGAATGGTAGTTAAAAGTTCATTCATAGCCTCTTCTGCTGTTTGGTAATAGGAAGCATTAAATCTGTTATTATCAAGTGCCGCTACTGTCTTTAATCCAAGAGCTTGTTTCTCAGAAATTATTTCATCATTCACTATTTACTCCTCCTTAACTTGGGATGTCATGCTTGATATATCAAGTCTATCATGATATTCTTTTTACGTAAAATTAATGATGCCTATCAAAACAATAGAAAATAATTATAGGAAGTGAGCATTTGGAAATCAGACAGCTTCAAACATTTATTGCGATAAAAAATGCTGGGAGCTTTGCTCAAGCAGCAGAACACTTGGGTTATACTCAGCCGTCTCTAACAGCTCATATTCAATCTTTAGAGAGAGAATTGAATGTTAAATTATTTGACAGACTTGGCCATCGTATTCGCTTGACTCGTGAAGGAGAGGATTTTACAACCTATGCGGAACAAATCCTCAAACTCGTAGACGAAGCCACTGACACTATGTACAAAAAAGCAAGCTGTGGCAAAATTATTGTTGGTGCAAGTGAAACTTTCTCCGTAGTTCGGTTACCCTCACTATTAAAGGAATTCAGAGAAAAACACCCGTCTGTCGATATTGAATTAAAGTTTGGAGATATTGGCAAGTTCTATACGGACCTAAAAAATAATCTTATTGATATTTCAATCATTCTTACCGACAAAGTCCCATATCCTAATCTATCTACAGAAATACTTTGTCCAGAACCAATGTCTATTATATCTTCTGTTGATCATTCACTAGCCAAACAAGTAGCCATTGATATCTCTGACTTTAGTTCTGTAGACTTTATTATCACACAGGAAGGATGCGCCTACAGAACTTTCATTGAATCTCTACTTAAAAACAATGATATTAAGCCTCGCTCGTTTATGAAGGTAAAAAATATTGAAGCAATAAAGCAATTCGTCATCAGCGGATTGGGGCTAGCTATTTTGCCAAAAGTTTATATTGAAAAAGAAGTAACAGATAATCTATTGACCGAATTACCCTGGAATGGTCCCGATTTCGGAATGTATACTCAACTGGTCTATCATAAGGATAAGTGGCTATCTCCTGTGATGATAAGTTTTTTAGAATTAATTCGCAGCAAGTTCACTGATAACGATTAATCTCTGAAATATTTTTCTTAAATTTTCATATTGATTTTGTATCTTAGCATGAAACGAATCCTTAAATTGTACTATGGGGAACTCTTGCTTTGATAAAAAAATATGTAAAAAGACCATATAAATGTATTTTTGCAAAGAAAGAAGGTTAGTACAATGATACAATCTGTTGTGCATATTGCTTTGGTTGTTAAAGATTACGATGAAGCCATTGCGTTTTACACAAAGAAACTTCATTTTACATTAATTGAAGATACCTATCAACCAGAGCAAGATAAACGCCTCCACCTGGCTCATCTGGAACTACAATATTACTTGCAAGGGCTTCAAAACCAGAACAAGAATCTTTTATCGGAAACCAAGCAGGAGGAAGAATTTTTCTATTCCTTGGAACAGATGACTTTTGGCGAGATTATCATGACATGATAGCAAAAGAGATTGAATTCGTTAGAGAGCCAAAAGAACAATCGTACGGTATTGTTGCAGTATTCAAAGATTTATATGGAAACTTATGGGATTTAGTTCAATTTAAAGAAAGTCATCCCATGTTTCAGCGAGTAAAATAGGCTAACCCAATAGTAATCTTGTTACATCTATTTTTTTAACATGATATTTTGTAGAAATCATAGGAGATATTATTATGGATCAATTACGAGAGACCCTGCAAAAACACAAATGGGCAGTTTGGATTGTACTGTTAGGATATATTGCATTTAATGGCTGCTTTGTGTTTCCATTCTCAAATGAACGATTTCCATTCGACCGTTCAAAAGCCATTTTATTTATAAGTTGTTATGGAATTATTGGCATGTGCTTTACGGGACTTTTGAAAAAAGGAAGAGGTTTTATTGTT
>JAQSXG010000426.1 GCA_029256785.1 Neobacillus sp. | reverse complement strand
AGGACTGCCGGGCGAGGGTGCTGGACGGCTATACCCTGGGCCACATGATAAAAACGCTGGAAGATGAATTCCTAGCGATAGAAGGTGGGCGCGGCCTGGCAGAACGACTGGAAATGTCAGTTAAAATGCAGGACTTATCCGCTATTGTTGATGACTATTTGACGATGTACTGCGCGTACGAAAATATGTGTATGGAAGCGTTTGAAATCTGGCGAGCGAAAGAAAATGTGGAAACTTACCTTCAAGAAATAAACGGTATGAGATCTTGGAAGCTGGTTCAAAAATATAGAAAGATTATGGATGCCATTAAAAGCGGCAGGCTGGCAAAAGCTCTGCTGGGCTGAGTACCGAAACGCTCATGAAAATAAGGGAGGATTTACTTTGAATAACAATAATTATGAAAGCCTTAAGCAGGGTGCCGTGACCAATTGGCTCAAGGAAGATACAAGCCTTTACCTTCTCAAGAAGGCTATATTAAAAGCCATAAAACCTTTTACTCGGCAACAGGTGGATTTCAATAATGAGTTGGTTAGTAAAATTATTGAAATGGACAGGCAACTTGTCGAGGCAAAGCTGGAATTTGGCCTTCGGCATAAACTCGTGGAGGATATGGTGGTCAACCTGGCGCAGCGAATCCAAATTCCCGAGATCGAGAAGGCTGTTGATGAGAAGAACATCGACGGTGGGGCAGTCGCCGCGTTAACGGCAACAAACAGGACTGCCATAGACATACAGCAACCAATCGTGAATAGTGACAAACTGATGGGCAAATTAAATGGGAGACATGTTGTCTTCCGGTTTGTGCCGACGATGCTGTGCAATTTGAGATGCTCTTATTGCTTCCTGTGTAAAGAGGAAAAACAGGACAAGGCTACGATGTTCGATCATTTCACGGCGGATGAATGGATTAAGGCGATGGGGAATTACGCCGAATACGACGTGGACTTTTATATGTGGGGCGGGGAACCGTTCCTGTTGGAGGATACCAGAAAAATAGTCAAGGGTTTTACCGAGTATGACCATGTTGTATACGGGCGAATTGACCACAATATGACGATGGTCGAAAAAATTGTCCGGGACTGCCCCTCATCCAAAGTTAAAATTAATGCGTCCTGGCACACCGAAACGTACAACTTTGAGCAGATTGTGGAAAAGGCCATGCTGCTCAAAAGCAAGAACATGATCGGCATGTTAAATTTTGTGGCAAGTGATGCCAGTATGGACTATCTGAAAAAGCATAATTTAGACCTGAACTGGCTGATAAACTTTTTTGCCGAGCGGGGAATCTTCATGAATGTAGCCGGTGATTTTTCCAAAGGAAACGATGCCGCCTATAGGGAGTTTATTACCCAGTACACTACGAATAAGGATTGGGATTACATTCATAATGTTTACCCCAGCAAGGGTGTCGCCTGCGACGCCGGAACCAGTTTCTTTACCGTATTTCATGACGGTTCGATCAAGTCATGTGCCAGCGATGAAGTTGTGGGTAATTTCTTCGAGGGTACTTTGAAAAGAGAAGTAAGGACATGTCCGCATGAAAGCTGTTTATCACTCGTATCATATTGCCACCAATTGGATAACGAGTTTTCACCGGTCAAGCATCTGGATGATTATGTACTGCGTAATACTATTCACAGAAGAAAGACCGGCATTTTAAGGAGCTAGGGATCGGCGATGAATGTATTACTCGATGTCTATATTGACGATAACTTTGGCGACGACCTGTTTGTCAAAATTGTATGCGAGCGTTATCCCAATGATACTTTTTATATTATTGACCATAATTACAATGAGGCGAGAAGACGCCGCTTTAGAAAGATACCAAACCTGAAGTTTGTCGCCGCTATAGCGGAAATGTGCAACAGCACGCTTTTTGACATGCTTTTGCTTGTCGGGGGCGATATGTTTCCCAACACATCGGACTACCGCTATCGCGAACTTTTGATCGACAAAAGGAAAGAACAGGGTAAGCCGGTCTCTTTTATCGGCTGTAATCTCCATAAACACTATGACGAGCCCAATGCTGAAATTGTCCTGCGGCTGTTTGAAAAGGCGGATTTTGCCGGGGTGCGGGATGAATGGACCTATAATTTCATTAAAACTAAATGGCCCCAGGCTAACGTCCGCCAAACCGCCGATTTAGCCTTCTCATACCGTTATCCTGTTCGCAGAGCATCAAAGCCCGGCCTGCTCGGCATATCTATTCGCAGAAAGGCCGGCGTGAGCGAGAGTGTCTATGGGGCTTACTGCAACTCGTTAGCCTTCGTTATCAACGCCTATTTGAGCAAAGATAACGGCAATACAGTTAGACTATATTGTTTCAGCAGCGGATCCTTCAATGACAAAGAGGTAGCCGAGGATATACTGCAAGGTGTAACCGAAAAAACGCGGGTGAGTATTGTCGGATATGATGGGGACATCGACGTATTTTTAGGATCGTTTGCAGAGTGCGAGTACGTAATTGCTACCCGTTTTCATGCCATCATTATGGCTCTGGTACTGAACATCCCCATGCTGCCTTATGCTTACGAGAGCAAAGTAACCAATCTTTTACACGATATCGGTTATAGCGGGATTGTGCAGGACTACGGCGGGCTGACCGCATCGCTTGACGCTGTTTTACAGCAAATTGAAGAACAAAGACCGCTGTACGACGAGCGGAAACTGGCCGAATACACAAAAAGAGCGGATGTTAATTTTTTGTATTTGGATAAGTTCTGCAGTCACGAGCCAACCATGATCAGTGGAGCTCCACTTGTTTCGATTGTTTTGCCGGTATACAACGGAAAGCAGTATGTCGCCGAGGCTATTGAAAGTTGCTTATCCCAGAACTATAAGAATATCGAACTAATTGTCGTTGACGATTGCTCCACCGATAATACCATTGAGATAGTGGAGGCGATCGCAAAAAGGGATAGCCGTCTAAAAATCGTTAAACACACGGTGAATAAGAAACTGCCGGGGGCGTTGAATACTGGCTTTTCCATCGCTAAGGGTGAACTTTTCACCTGGATCAGTGATGACAACAAACTCTATTACAATGCGCTTGCGGAAATGGTGCATTTCCTACAGCAAAACCCCCAGGCCGATCTGACTTACGCCGATTATGTGGAGATCGACGAGCATGGCACCATTACCGCGGTTCAGAAGCTGGACAACTGTACCGACAATATTCTGATTAGAAATATTGTCGGGGCCTGTTTCCTTTATAAGAAAGAAGTACATGAACGGCTTGCCGGGTATGATGAGACGGCCTTTTTGATAGAAGATTACGATTTTTGGCTTCGGGCTTATCTGAACTTTAAATTTGAAAAAATAAATAAAGTACTGTATGAGTATCGTATTCACGGAAACTCCTTATCGGCTACCCAAAATAAGCAAGTCATGGAAAAAAGGATTGAGTTAATCTATAAGATACTTCCCGAGATAAGGAATGTTAAAAGAGAGATTTTATATAAAGCATTTATTGCACTGGCTGACGACGCCTATTGGGTATTTCGCAACAGAGCGCAATATATCGATATTTTGACAACCGCCTTGTTAATCTGTCCGGATAAAATGTTTCGGGCTGACCGGAAGTCTGGTGAACGTTCAGTTTGGGAACCATAGCTTCCATACTGCGGGAGAGTACAGACCCTTATTAGGTTATCAAGCATTATCCGCGGACAATTTGACTAGGATTGAAATCATTGCATCGGTGGTGTAGTCGATTTCGTCGTTAATAAACCTTTAATGCAAGGAAATGGTTGACGGATAAAATGAATTTTAAAATGAGAGTTTATTGGGGAGGTATATTGATATTGTGTTGGAAATAAAGAGTCGTGAGGACTTTGGAATTGATATTGTTAAAAGTGACAGAGTCTTCGTGGTTTATGGTGCTAATAATTATGGCCAACGTTTTCTAAATTTAAATATACCTTACAAAATTGACTTCTTTTGTGATCCAGATGCAGAAAATACAGCATTTATGGAGAGTGCGGAAGGTAAAATTAAGGTTTTATCAATTGATGATCTCAAAACAATAAAAGACGCATTAGATGTGTTGATATGCATTCCGCCAGCAAAGGAATATGAATATACTTATGAACAACTAAAACCAATCTATGGTTTATTGGATTCGTTAGAAGTAGATGTTCGAGTCTATACGATTTTTGATAATAAAAGCTGTATAACCAAAATTGGCGATAAAATTTATTTGCTTGATAAAGACATGTTTTTGGCCCATAATCCGGAGCATTTCAGGTATATATACAATGATATTAATTACTATTCTGATGAGTACATTAAGGAACTGTCCCGACAGCCCGCCAGTATGTGCGTAATTGATCATGAAAAAGTTGAATTATCAGAGTATAGAAGTAAGTATGTAAATCATTTTTGGGGAAAAAGAAAAACCTTTTATAAAAATACCGAATATCAAAACAAAATATATGTTTTGGGAGACTCAAGAACTTCGGGCTTCATGCTGGAGGATAAATTTACTTATTGTAGTTTGTTGCAAAATATACTTGATGAAAACAACTTGAGTTATTGTATTGACAATCTTGGAATACCG
>JAQSXG010000425.1 GCA_029256785.1 Neobacillus sp. | reverse complement strand
CGAAAAGAACTATCTTTTTACAATATGCCTCTGACGGGATTCGAACCCGCACTCCTTTCGTAAGCATATGCTAGGGGGAACACGCTTCCCTACGGATTTTCACCGGCAGGAATTACACCTGCCTCAGCTCATTTGCTTTTCGGTGCTTCTGAAACCCATGCATTGCGACCCGGTGGCTACATTGTTTTCCGGCGCTCTTCCCTTCTATAGCTACAGAGGCAAATTATATCACTTAATTATACGAATGACTTTAAAATTTGGAAACAATAATTTATATTACTTAGCACAAAGAATGAATGGTTACATTCGGTTCATAATAAGTACAAAAAGGAGGCGACATAATGGATAAAAAATATAATACTGGCGATGATGCCAATGTTGAAATGAAAAAGGCGCTAGCAAACAGTAAACCCAAGCAAACGAATATGAGCGAGGCAGAAATGAGGCTTAAATACAATGGAAAGAAAAGTTAGTTTCAAACACTAAATGCCAGTGGTTTCCTATATCACTTGCGATTGAACATCAAGTTAAAAAAAAGCCCACGGTATTTATCCTTCCGTGAGCTTTTCCTATAATTTTCCGGGCTCCTTCTTAAAATCATTCTTTCGAGGGAAGTTGCCTATAATCTATTTTGACTTATGTAATAAGGTCTCTTCGAAAGTAAACGCAGCCAATGTTCATTTTCTTTTTGGACTGTGAATGTTATATTTCTTGCTACACAAAGTCGTTTATTCGGATTTCTCGGTCGTAATGGCTTTTGATTTAGTTTCATCGCTAAGAACACTTCCTTTTTCGCTTGTTCGTATAGCTTATGTTTGCTTCCAATCAAATTCCCCTCCCACCTTCCATTATACTTCATGTTATCTTCTATCTTCATCTTTTTGGCAGCTAGATTAATAGTCATTAAATTGAATGGACTAAATTTATAATTTGAACTTAACTATCCACCCAAAGAATCATTCCCCATTTGAAGCAAGATGATGATAAGATGTAATCATATTAAAAGTTTGGAGAAAATGGGGTGAAATTTTGAAAATTGTGATTGCAGGTGGTTCTGGCTTTATCGGGAAAAAGTTAACCGATACTCTTCTAAGAAATGGACATGATGTTGTCATCCTGACAAGAAAGCAGAGACCAGCTACAGGAAAGGTTTCTTATGTAAGGTGGCTTGAACAAGATGCTCAACCAGAAGCGGAAATTAAGCAGGCAGATGCATTTATTAACCTTGCAGGTGTTTCGATAAATGATGGTCGTTGGACGAAAACACATCAAGAGCAAATCTATGACAGTCGTATGACTGCAACGGATGAATTGCTAAGGATCATGTTTGCAATGCAAGCAAAACCTTCTGTCCTAATTAATGCAAGTGCAATCGGAATTTATCCAGCCTCACCTAACGCTGCATATACAGAAGAATCACCTGAAATCTCAGGTGATTTTCTAGGCCGAACGGTCCATGACTGGGAAATGAAAGCAAAACAAGCAGCAGAACACGGAATACGGTCTGTTTTTATGAGATTTGGTGTAGTTTTAGGAAAAGAAGGCGGTGCCCTCCCTCTCATGAGTTTGCCGTATAAACTGTTCGTCGGTGGAACAGTTGGTACAGGAAAACAATGGGTGTCATGGGTGCATGTAACAGATGTAATCCGATCCATCGCTTTTGCTATTGAAACTAGTGAATTGAGCGGACCTGTTAATGCCACCTCTCCTTCACCTTGTAGAATGGAAGATTTCGGGAAAACCATTGGCTCCGTGTTACAACGTCCCCACTGGTTGCCGGTCCCTTCTTTTGCAATGAAATTAGCACTTGGCCAAAAAAGCGCTCTTGTTCTCGAAGGACAACAGGTTTTACCGCAAGTATTAATGAATGCTGGCTTTGAATTTGCATTCCCTTCTCTTGATGGTGCTTTGAGGGATTTACTAAAGTAGTGATTTTTTTCTGTAATTAAAGCCCACTCTAGCTACTAGCCAGAATGGGCTTCTTATACCGTTTGAATCAGTGAACGAGATTTCGTTGCTGTTAACGAATATTCATTTCATTAGGATTTGAGCCTCTACGTCTGTTGCGATTTAAACCGCTGATTACATTCATTTCCTCAGCTGAAAGTTCAAAATCAAAGATATTAAAGTTCTCTTCACTTCTAGACGGAGTAACAGACTTTGGAATAACAATCGTATTATTTTGTAGATGCCAACGTAAGATCACTTGAGCTGGAGATTTACTATGTGTCTTAGCAATCTTAGTAATTGCTTCGTCTTGTAACACTTCTCCACCCTGTTCAAGAGGACTCCACGCTTCCACATAGATTTCATGTTTTGCGCAAAAGTCTTTTAACTCATTTTGAGTAAGGTATGGATGACATTCAACCTGGTTTAAGACCGGCTTTACATCACATTCGTTTAAGATCCGTTCTAAATGTTCAATTTCAAAGTTACAAACACCAATCGCTTTAACACGGCCATCATGGTAAAGTTTTTCTAGTGCCTTATATGTATCAACATACTCATCAAATTTTGGTGTTGGCCAGTGAATCAGATATAAATCAACATAATCAAGACCTAATCTTTCTAAGCTTTCATCAAATGCACATAATGTATTTTCATAGCCTTGATCACTATTCCAAACCTTTGTTGTAATAAATAACTCTTCCCTCGGTACAGCCGATTCTTTAATCGCTTTACCAACACCTACTTCATTCTTATAAATCATCGCTGTATCAATAGACCGGTAGCCTACTTCGATTGCTTTTGCAACAGCAGCAGTAGCTTGATCATCCGCAACCTGCCAAACACCATAGCCAAGCTGAGGCATTTTTAATCCATTGTTTAAAGTAACAAAATTCATCAGACACTCTCCTTTAACAAATAAATTACCTTCATAATATCCCATAATCCAAAATGAAAAGCCAATATTTACACTTAGCTCCATTTGTTAATACCTAGAATTTTCAATATCCCTCTTACCAAGAGCGTCAGTTTGTCCTATTGTAACTTTTAGTTTTAAAACACAAAATATAAATCCTTCACATCTATTAAACTGACTCCATAGAATAGCTTGTATGAAACCATAAGATAATATACTCTAATTGAGTAGCATATATTTCATAAAACAATGGCAAGTAATTTTACATGAAATTAAAGGAGAATGAGCAATGTTCTTAGTAGAACTCAAATTAGAGGAGAAAAAGGCTTTTCTAGAATTAGCCAACTTAATTGCTAAAGTTGATGGGAAATCTTCCGTATTTGAATCTAAAACTATCAAAGAATATCAAAAAGAATTAGAAATTGGTGACTATACAATAAGAGGGATTTCGATCGAGAATATCCTAGAGGAATTCAAGAGTGAACGGTCCAAAAATATCGTCTTAGCTGAACTGCTTCGACTTATTTATTCTGATGGTGTTTTTCACGAAAAAGAAAGGGAATCAGTCAATTTAATAAAGAAATACTTTGGTTTCAACCCGAATGAATATGACAGTTTTAAAGATTGGATTATCAAAATAAAAGAATTAGCAAATTATCCCGAGTATTAATTTTAGACTAACATTAATAGAGCCACTAACATGCATTGTTGGTGGCTCGTTATCCTAATGTAGATTTACTTTTTCAAAATGCTCGACAGTAGGAAAAGGATGATAAAAATGATGTAATAACTTTTTCCACTCTTGATATTCACTTGATTGCCTAAATCCAATTGTATGATCCTCTAAACTTTCCCACTTAACCAGAAGCAGATATTTACCTTCCACTTCCATACAACGCTGTAGTTCATGGGATAGGTATCCATTCATAGCAGATATAATGTCTGATGCTTTAGTAAAAGTTTCTTCGAAATCTCTTTCCATTCCAGGCTTTACTTGTAACATTGCTGCTTCTAATATCATTAATACACCTCATTTTTTTTTTGTTTGCTGCGGGACCAAACAACCACCGGAATAAGCAGGAGCGCAAGAACTCCACCAACAATTGAGAGTGTAGAATAACTTGAATTCGCCACGACTATACCAGATAGTGCCCCTCCTGATGCCCCCGCCAAAGCAATTAAGACATCAACCGAGCCTTGCGTCTTTGCACGTATAGACGGGTGAGTTGAATCAACAATGAGTGCTGTACCGCTTATTAAACCAAAATTCCAACCAAGGCCGAGTAAAGAAAGTGCAATGATTAGAACTAACATAGAATCGGCAGGTGCAGTAGCAGCCAGTATCCCAGCAGCTAATAGTGTGGTACCAGAAGCAATTGCAATCGTCATCCTTCCAATTTTATCAACAAGGATACCCGTAACAAGAGATGGTAAGTACATGGCACCGATATGAAAACCAATAACCAGACCTATGTCCTTCAGGCTATGTCCATGATTCCCCATATGAACAGGAGTCATCGTCATTATTGCAACCATAACAATTTGAGTTAACACCATGATTGTGGCACCAACAACAATTCCCCGTTTGTTTGTAACAAGTTCATTCTCATACGCCCGATTAGTTAGCTTTCCAACCTCCCTTTTCTTTATGGCTGCTATTGCACCTGCAACAACGAGAGGGTCTGGGCGAAGGAA
>JAQSXG010000424.1 GCA_029256785.1 Neobacillus sp. | reverse complement strand
AAAGATCTGGACCTATAAGTGGAGTGTATTTAAATTCCCCTATCTGCCTTCTACCACCTAATAAATCAAGAGTAAATTTTACGTAGTCATTACTGGTGAAGTACTTTATATAGGGTACTATTAAATTATATTTATACGGAGCTGTCATTGTTAGCAAATTCTTAAGTGTAATGTTCTGTATTGTTTTTTCCCTTCTTTTAACTATATAATCCGGGAAAAAATCTAATACTTTCTGATTGATACTTTTGATATACCCTTTATCCATGGCAATGCCAATCAATATGGAAATAATACTTTTAGTTACTGAATAAACATGGATTCGACTAATAGCAGAACATTCGTTAAAGTAATTTTCATATAGTGTTTTACCCTCTTTTAATACAACTACACCTGTAATATTACTATAATCATTATTAATTTTCTTTTCTAACTCTGCCACTTTTTCTTGATTCATATAATTTTCTCCTCCTTTATTCTTTGTTACATTTCTAACTAAATGACTTTTAAGAGCACATGATTATGAACCTTATATAGCAGTGATTTCTTCTAAATATTTATTACTCTTTTTTTGACAGGATAATAAATCTCAGTTATAAGCTCACTTTCTTTTGAAACTTGAGAAGGATCAATTACATATACTTCATAAAGGGCATTGCTAGACTGATAACCTTCCTTTTCCGCCCATTCACGTTGCTTAGAGTAAATAGAAGATAGATTAGAATAAGAACCATTAAGAACTGTTTTCAAGCATAAGCCTGGATTAAAATCCCTTGTGCCGGTAACATACTCTTTTACTGGAATAGCAAATTCAGTATCTAACCCAAAGGGGCTAAATTCTTCACTATGAAAAAGTACCATTGGCGGAGCAATCATAGTTAATTTATCGTCTACAGTTTTCCTAAATAATTTACTAAAACAATTGGCATATTCTTCAGCAAAATCATTTTCAGGAACCATTTTTCGGATAGCTAGAAGATTCATCTTCGGTACTTCTACAAGCTGAATATCAAAATTTTCCATATATGACATTATTGACTTACCTTGTTCCAATTTTGATATATCATTATTTAGTTGTTGTAAAGTTTTTTCAATTTCTAGTACTTGCTTCTCAATTTCTTTTTTCTTTGTGGTAAGTGACGAATAAAGTTTTTTGTCCTGTGATTCTTCACATTCAAGTATGGTTTTAATTTGTTCTAAAGAAAAATTGTATGATTTTAAACGGTTTATAAATAACATTCTTTCTAATTGTTTTATAGAATAATATCTATAACCATTTTCAGGGTTGATTTCCTCTGGCATAATCAGCCCTATTTCAGCATAATACCGAAGTGTCTTAGTTGATACTCTACATATGTTCGAAAACTCACCAATTGACAGCATAAAAATCATCCTTTCTAATATCTTCTATACCTAGTATAAACTTTCCCCTAAGGTTAAAGTCAACAGTACTTTAAACCACCTCTTATGATTTCTATAACATATCCTCTTCGCTGATTTCCCTATATAGCCTCTATAGCTACACTACCACCTCTAACAATTTCAAGAGGATTATTAAATCGCTCGTGTAAGCTTTTTATCAGCTTATTATTTTCATTTTCTGCTTGAATACACTCAAGCAATACCATAGTTTTGTTAAAATCAAGGATATTAACACCATAAACCTGAGCAAAGCGGAAAAGCTCAATTTTATCGATTTCCGAGCACCTTGTTATCTTTAAGAATAAAATTTCTCTGCTGTGTATGTGGAGATCTGTATAATCGATTACCTTTATAACCTCAACGATTCGGTTCAATTGCTTTTTAATCTGATCAAAAATCTGATCGTTACTAGTTAGGCTGATTGTCATCCTAGAAATGGTTTCATCCTCCGTAGTTCCTACTGTAAGGCTGTCTATATTGTATGATTTACTACAAAACATTCCTGTTATACGGGCAAGCACTCCGACCTCATTTTCTAGAAACACACATAGCCATCGCTTCTTCACTGAAGCCACCTCCTTGATTAATATTCCATGATCATTTCATTTAACGGACTTCCTGGTGGAACAATAGGCAGAACATTTTCTTCCGACTGTATGATAAATTCAATCACAGTAGGGAAGGAACGATTATTTCTGGCAATCGTAAATGCTGCCTCAATCTCCTCAGCATTCTTCACACGGATGCCGCATGCACCGTAGCTTTCTGCTAGCTTGATGAAATCCGGGGTATATTCCGGGCAGATTTGTCCGGGATTAACACAATCGGGTTTGCATCTCTTTCGATATCTCAAACAAGTTCCAGAATACCGTTTTTGATAGAATATTTGCTGCCATTGTCTCACATTCCCAAGATATCCATTATTGAAAATGCATACAATTACAGGTAGCTCCTGAACAACAGCTGTAGCTAACTCCTGAATATTCATCTGTATTCCACCATCTCCACAAATCACTATGACATCTTCCTGTGGATTCCCTAATTTAGCACCCAAAGCAGCAGGGAATCCATAGCCCATCGTCCCCAAACCACCTGATGTCAGCAGTTGTCTATTCTCATCCAGTTCTAAGAATTGCGTAGTCCAAAGTTGGTTCTGACCGACATCCGTTACGACGATTGAACTTTTAAAAGCTTGATTGATGTACTCGATAATAAGCTGCGGTGTCAAACCTTTGTTCTTCATCGTCAACGGAAAAACTTCCTTCCAAGCAGTAATTTGTTTCAACCAAGCCTCGCAGTTCAAATGCCTTACTTTCTTAAGAAGCAGCTCGATAGCTTTCTTCGCATCTGCAACAATTGGTATATCAGCAGCGATATTCCGTGAAATCGATGCTGAATCAATATCAATATGTATTAAAACAGCATTTTTTGCAAAGGTATCTATTCGCCCTGTAATCCTGTCATTAAAACGAGTACCGATGGAAAATAGTACATCGCATTCACTAATAGCTTGGTTTGCGGCATAACCTGCATGAATTCCAATATTTCCAATATACAAGGGATGACTTGTAGGTATAGCTCCTTTTCCCATAATAGTTGTAACTACAGGAATTCCGGTCAGCTCCACAAGCTGTCTCATTTCTTTTCCTGCGCGAGCAATATTGACTCCGCCACCGATTAAAAATAAAGGTTTTTTCGCCTTTTCTAAAACTTCTATGGCTTTTTTCATCTGTCCTTCATGAACGGTAACACTTGGTTTATATCCCCTAATGTCAACATATTCAGGATAAATAGCATTCCCATAAGCCTGCTGAATATCCTTCGGTAAATCCACCACAACAACACCCGGTTTTCCGGTTTTAGCAATATAAAAAGCTTTTTTTATAATTTTACCTAAGTCCTGACGACTGCGGACAGTCACTGCATATTTGCAGATATTTCTTGTGATTCCAACAATATCTACCTCTTGAAAAGCATCATTTCCAATCAGACCTGTTGCTACTTGACCTGTAAAGCAAACCAATGGCACGCTATCATAATTAGCAGTAGCAATACCAGTAACCAGATTTGTTGCACCCGGACCGCTTGTAACTAGGCAAACTCCTACCTTTCCTGTAGAACGAGCATATCCATCTGCTGCGTGAATTAAGCCTTGTTCATGACGTGGCAGAATAACTTCTATATCCTTTTGCCCGTATAAAGCATCAAAAAGGTCGATCGCTTGCCCACCAGGATATCCAAAAAGAATATTTACCATCTCCTCTTTTAAAGCTTTGACAAAAAACTCTGCTCCTGTTATTTCCATAATAAAGCTGACTCCTTTCTTATAATACGCAAGTACGCACTTGCATGTTGTTTATTTTTTATGGTACCATCTGTTTTGAAGGTACCATTGAAATGGTTATTCGTGCTGAATCCCTTTTAAAAATAAGGATACACTGTTTATAATATATTCCTCTTGCTTAACTCTTGATAATTGTTCTCCAAAAGAAGCTTTCAAAAAAGTAAATCCGAAGGTTGATGAAAAAATTGTCATAGCTAGACATTCAAAATCAAAGACTCCAATTTTACCTTTTTCATGCATTGATTCTAAATATAAAACTAAGGTCTCAAGAAAAGCTTCTGGAATTTTCATAATGTACGGCATAGTATCCTCATAAATCTGAGGAGCTCGCAAGCCGATAGATAGACTGACAAAATCAGGAGTGATTCTATCAAGATAATTACGCATAAACATCTCAAGATCTGATTGCAACTCCCACTTTACATTTTGGAAAACAGCCTTCGAAACATTAGCCCGCCATTTCTCCTGTTCCATTCCTGATAATACAATATCTTTCTTACTCTTGAATTTACGAAATATAGTACATTCGTTAACGTGAGCCCTATTGGCTATGTCTTTTGTAGTTGTAGCAACATATCCTCTCTCTTTTATGAGTTCCATGGTAACATCGATTATTTTTTGACTCGTTTCATCCAATCAATTTTCCTCCCAATGCAAGTATGTACTTGCATTATATAGTGATTCCATTCTACTGTCAAGTTCCACTATTCGATTTACAAAGTATTGAGCTGCAAATCGTATATAAATTCTTGAACTCTCATATACTATGTTTAATTTATCTGAAAGGTGGAATGTCAATTGCATA
>JAQSXG010000423.1 GCA_029256785.1 Neobacillus sp. | reverse complement strand
TTCTCTTCTCTGCTAACCCTATGAAGAAGCCGGAGTTCCTCTACATCACCCTTTTGTGACACATATAAAATATAATCAAACGGTTTCACTATTTCCTCCCAGGAACTTTCCCCCTGCTTGTTTCGTGTGACCTCCTCTATTTCCACATCATCGTCTGTTTTCCGGGCATGTGCCACGAGTTCCATTACCCGCTGTCTATTGGTCTGAACCGTGTCAGTGATCAGCATTTGGAATTTAGGCAATCCGGAATCAAGTAACGACGCTACCAACGAAACAAAAATAGGACCAGAACCTACTGCTAACACTTTCGCTTGACGATAGTTCTGAAAACGGAACCCACCAGAATCAAGCAAATTATCCACAAATTCAATTTGTGAAGCATACTTTGTTAGAACCTGTTCCTTCAATTGATGCGGACGGTCTTGGCTCACATCTCGAACAAACCCATTTTGGTATAGTGCTTCTGCTATTTCAAACACTCTATCTCGGTATGCTACCGGCAAACCGTTTGTCAGATACTCCAAGGTATATTCGCCATTAAACATGGGTATCAGCTTTTCAACCCAGTGATCGATCATACTGCCTTCCATACGGAACGAGCTTTCATTGTTCCGAAAATACACACCTCTGTTTGGTTCAGGGAGAAAAAACGTGTCCCTCTTCACTTTCAGACGCATAGAAGGGTTCATATTTGTCATTTCGATCCTCCTTAGCTGAAGCTTTCTTCATTTTTATTTTTCATCACTATCATCGTATGTATCGCTATTTGTCCCATATGTTAAATCTTGAAAAGAAGCCCCTGCTTCTATCGCAGGGACTCTTCTGATTTCTATAGCAACCAGTATTTTCGTAGTAATCCAACAACTATCTACCTCCGCAACGTCCGCCGCCGCCACATCGGCCGCCTCCGCACCGATGTCCACCGCACCGATGGCCACCGCAATTAAAGCAATTAAAGCAGCTAAAACAATTAAAGCAATTAAAGCAGCTAAAACAGCTAAAGCAACTAGAACATCGGCCAAAACCACCTACACCTAAGAAAATTCGATCTTGTTCACCGTAAGATTGGTTTTGATCATAAGGAACAGCTTGAGTCGCTTGGAAATCACCAAGATTTAACCCTTGGAGTTGACTTTGGAAATCATACATTTTTTTACCTCCTTATATATTTAAAAAGGGCTGCAGCTACTTGAAATGGGCAAAGAACAAACTTGTCAATAGGTAAATACACTGCTTTACCTTTCCCAACAAAATATGTGCCATAGGTGGGGAATGCTACTGATATAGATGCCTATTTTTATCGTTTCAAAAAACCATCAAGTGGATATACCAATAAGCAATTAATGGACCAATTAAGTATTAAAAATAAAAGGCAAATAAAGACTTGGATGTAAAAGTATAAAACAGGGCAATCTTATCGGTTTTCACAACCCGTGGGGAAACAATATTCCTACGGTAAGGGGACGGAGGAATTAAGCGAGATAGAGCAGTTGAAACTAAAGAATAAACAAAAGGAAATTAAAGCTTTCATAGATTGGTGTTCTGAGGGAGATTCCACTTTAAAACAAAGATATGAAATGTTAATAGAACGAAAAGCCAGTGTAGAAGCTCAAATGGAAGAACTAAAAAAAACAATGGATTTGATTGATCATAAATGTTGGTATTACAAGACTGCAATAGATGCAGGAACAGAGGATATTCATAAAGAGGATAAAATAGTGGTTCCTAATCCTAACTAACAGAAAACTACCTGTATTTCATATTTTGTGAATGAAATACAGGTAGTTTTCCCAAGAAGGTACAAATATTCGTACCGCAACGATTTATACAGCTGCAATAAACACGGAATTGTTGGAAACGATATCTGATAAGAATATGGCAGAAGGTATGACTGCACTGTACGAGCAATTTGGTATTACACCTGATTGAGTTGCCAATGTTGTGGCATTTTCGATTGATCAACCAGAAGATACGAATATTAACGAATTTACAATCGGCCCAACAAGTCAACCTTGGTAATATTTATTAGACAAAGATATGCAAACTATGAGCTATTATTTTTTCGGAACAACCAGGCTGTCGTTAATATCTCGACAGCCTAACATCATTTCAAAATTCTTCTAAAAAAAGAAATTGCTGCGCAGTATACGTCTACTACGTAATAAAAGAGTCACCCTAAAATCAGTCCCGTTGAAGGCCGGTCTTGTTTAATCAATTTTTTTACCAATCTAGGCAAATAAGCAACAAGCCTAAACCGAATAACTAAACCAGGTTTGGCTTGCTTTCTCTCTTGCAGAATCATATCAAATGTACAGTGCAGCAAAGGATTTTCTTTTGTAAGCTATCCTCATTGGCCCTTTATCATATTTATTCTATAATATCTGTTCGAAGGATAGGCACATACACGTCCGAACCAGAGCTTGTTGTATAAATGTCTCCATCCTGAATAAAACCATATGCAGTAACAACATCACCGATATTATTACTTATGGGACCAGGGAAATCTACGATTACAACATGATCGGGACAGACGATAAGGATAATTCCATATAAGAGTATGATTCTGTTGTTTCTAAATCTGTTATTTGACCTTTAAACTTAGCATACGACCCAACATACTTTTTAATATTGTCTCGTACCTCATTTAAATCGAATGATTGAGCTAAGGATTTACTTTCCTCAGGTAATCTGAAAGTTTGCTCCCTTTCAATACGTTCTGCTTCTTCACGCTTTTTACTTTCTTCTTCGGCAATTTGTTCGTTTCTACGGATATTTTCCATTATCTCTTGATTTTCTTTGTCATCACTAGAAGAATGCCGTTCCCAATAATTAGACATGCCAAATGTTCCTACTAATAAACCAATAAAAAAGAGAGGAACCATGGCAAATCCAATCTTTATGTATTTTTTAACTCGTTTAAAGTCCTCCCTTAATACTCCAACCACACACATAACAACTGCGGTGAAGAATAAGATAATTGCTAAGAACATCATAATTGCTCCCAAAATTTCCAGTAAACTCATTTTGTTGCGTCTCCTTAGTTGAAAATATATAGCTTACTATATATATATCGGATAATTTTGGGAATTGTTTAACAGTATGGAGCGTCTGTAGCAAATTTTGTTCCTCCTAAATTCTTTTGTTAAATGTATTTTCGTATTTTAACCGTGATGACTCCCCTATCGTCTAATTCAGCATCTATGTGCATGGATGTGATCCAAAAACCACGAGGTGATTATATTAAACTATAATTCTAATGACTTTAACTCTATAAAATTAAACATTAGTGGGACATTAGTTGAAATTGTAAAGATTTTACCCCCTGAGAAATAAAGGCCCAACTTTCAATATATTGCTCACTTGTATCACTTGAATAAACGTTTTTGCCCACGCAAAAACACCTCCGAATTGTACTTTTAATAAGTGTACCATTTCGAAGGTGTTTTATTGTGTCTCATTTCACTAGGTTAGTCAAGTTTTGCGGCCAGCTCTTAAAGGAATGCACTCATTAATGAGAAACAATTATATACTCACCATACAAATTTTAATACTATTCTACCTCAAAGTTCTAGGGGATTACTCTCCTACCATACCGTCATTATCATTATCACGCATATAAGGGTATAACCAATGATCTCTCGTTATTGGCATACTGAAACCTGCTGCTTTTGCTTCTTTAATCGTTACTTGTCCATCACCGTTTGTATCTACACTAGCAATATCACCATTTGTGTTTGGACTAGTTGAATTTGTGTTTGAACTTTTTGAATCCGAAGACTCGCTGCCTGTTAAACCAAGTGATGCGTTTACTTCATCAGGGTTCACGTTGTCAAATGTATCAACAATCTTATTACCCTTTATAGTATAGGTATACTGGTAACTCGAAGGAATCTGTGTTTCCGTATTCGGATAAGT
Source organism: Neobacillus sp. (assembly GCA_029256785.1). Lineage (GTDB taxonomy): Bacteria > Bacillota > Bacilli > Bacillales > Cytobacillaceae > Neobacillus. Next base: position 662 of record JAQSXG010000423.1, on the reverse strand, counting down.
GATTATGGCTTCAAAATTAGTGGCTCCACCTGCCTTACGGATCACTTCTTCCATATAAGCTTGGTCACCATGTCGGTTGAGCGTACTATCTTGTGGAGTAATATTATAAGCATTCGATACCCCACCGAGAGAATCAGCAATGATATGTCCTTCATCTAGAACGGGACTTTCGACACCAGGAACCTTCGCCTCATCAGAATAGTATCTGCCAGACGATGTTACAGGTTCGGTACGGTCATCTTGCAGAATGATTTCATCAGCAATGACACGTACTAGTTGCCCATGTTCATTTGTAAACGCCCAATATTCACGATCCCCAAAGCCAATATCAACGACGACGTTAGGTTGGCGATATCCAGACAAATTACCACCATCAACTTCAATAAGTTCGTATCCCGAAAAAAGTTCATTATTTGGTTGGGCTGGTGTTTCCTCCGCAACCGGAACACTAGGCGTTTCCTCTACTACTGGTTCATCAACAACCGTAGTTATAGTTTCTTCTTTTTCATTATTTGTTTCAACTGTGGTTTCTTCTTGTGGACTTTCTACATCTGTATTGGATGTGTCTTCTACGTTGGTACAACCAACCATAAAGATGATCGTTAAAAGTAAGATTAAATAGTTCATTTTCTTTTTCATTTTAGGACTCTCCTATAATAGTT
>JAQSXG010000422.1 GCA_029256785.1 Neobacillus sp. | reverse complement strand
ACAGCAAGAAAACGTAGTATTTATGGATAAAACCCGTTACTCTGCCTTTGCAGGGACAGACCTTGAAATCAAATTGCGTGAAAGAGGGATCACTGAGGTGCATCTTGTTGGCGTATGTACCGATATTTGCGTGCTACATACCGCTGTAGATGCCTATAATAAGGGATTCAAAATTGTTGTTTATAAGGATGCTGTTGCTTCATTTAATCAACAAGGACATGAATGGGCATTAGGTCATTTTGAACAATCCATCGGTGCTATGGTTAAATAGGTTTTTACATGATAAAATTGGTTACAATGTTGAAAAAGCGGTTTACGGAGGGTTATGATGAAACACATTTATCAAGATGATAGTTTAGCTCTGCATACGGATCTCTATCAGATCAATATGGTAGAGACATATTGGAGAGACGGCATACATAATAAACGTGCGGTATTTGAACTGTTTTTCCGTAAGCTTCCCTTTGGGAATGGCTATGCTGTTTTTGCTGGTTTAGAAAAGGTGATTCAGTTTATCCAGGATTTCCGCTTTAGTGAAGACGACCTAGAGTATTTGAGGAATGAAGTCGGCTACAAGGATGATTTTTTAGCCTATCTTAAGGATTTGCGCTTTACGGGAACAATCCGTTCCATGAAAGAGGGAGAGCTTGTTTTCGGTAATGAGCCCATCTTGAGTGTAGATGCTCCTTTGGCTGAGGCTCAATTGGTTGAAACAGCACTTCTAAACATAATTAATTACCAAACGTTAATTGCTACAAAAGCTTCGCGTATCAAACAGATTGTTGGAAATGAAGTAGCAATGGAATTCGGCTCACGCCGGGCACAGGAAATGGATGCAGCGATATGGGGAACAAGAGCGGCTTATCTAGCAGGCTTCGAAGCGACGAGCAACGTAAGAGCGGGTAAATTGTTTCAAATCCCTGTAGCGGGAACGCATGCCCATTCAATGGTTCAGGCTTATAAGGATGAATACACTGCTTTTATTAAATATGCCCAAACACATACAGACTGTGTTTTCTTAGTAGATACATACGACACCCTCCGTTCTGGGGTGCCAAATGCAATTAAAGTCGCTAAGGAAATGGGAGATAAGATAAATTTTAAAGGCATCCGTCTTGATAGTGGTGACCTTGCTTACCTTTCAAAAGAAGCTCGGAAGTTGCTTGATCAGGCTGGATTTGAGGATGCGATCATATACGCATCTAGCGATCTGGACGAATATACAATTATGAGTTTGAAATCTCAAGGGGCAAAGATTGGTAGTTGGGGAATTGGAACGAAACTCATAACCGCTTATGATCAAGCAGCCCTTGGAGCTGTTTATAAAATTGTGGCTATCGAGGATGAAAACGGGAATATGGAGGATACAATTAAGATTTCCTCGAATCCTGTAAAAGTCACCACACCAGGGCAGAAGAAAATTTATCGTATTATTAATAATACGAACAACCACGCGGAAGGGGACTACATCGCCCTTGAAGATGAAAAGCTTCCGGAAAAACGATTGAGAATGTTTCATCCAACTCATACGTATATAAATAAGGTAGTTACGAACTTTACAGCAAAAGAACTTCATGAGGACATTTTCACTGATGGTACGCTTGTTTACGAAAGTCCTTGTCTCGAAGAGTCACGTGACTACTTGAAGCAGAACCTCGATGCCCTCTGGGATGAGTACAAGCGGACAATGAATCCGGAAGAGTATCCTGTAGACCTTAGTCAAAAGTGTTGGGATAATAAGATGAAAAATATTAGTGAAGTGAAAGATAAGGTTGCAGCTATGAGAGAGTAAAACTTGTGGACGTCCAGTTAGTGGGCGTCTTTGTTTTTGGATATTGGAATCCTACTGAGGAGGTAAAAACAAGGGGACAGTTCAAGAGAACCGCCCCTATGTTTTTGCTTATTTTAAGTTTCCTGGTACAGACTTCATGATTTTCCCTGAATCTAATTTACTAACAGGAGATGTTGCAGGACGTAGAATCTTCAATATTTACACCTCCTTTCAATCGATAAGCAGACAATCATTATTGTAAACTATTTTTCCAAATAAGGTTTAATACCTTTTTAATTTGTCTTTTTTCATACGGGCATGGTCGTTCACCGGTCATCATTCGGTAATATGGGCAATGATTACCCTGGCAAGCTGGCCGGTAGAAGCAGGATTGACAGATGGAATCAGTTTCTTCCCCTGAGGTAACCCATTGGGCGATTTTATCGTAATCTAAATCAAGACGGCCATCCTCATGAATTTTCCCGACATGGTTAATTTCTTCATCAAATGAAACCGTACATTTGTATAACTGTCCATTTGAGCCAACGACTAAGGAGTGGGGCTTAGCAGCATAGCAGACTGAGCCTGTTGGCATTAACGAACCGGCTACCATGGGGCTTAGTCCAATCCCTTTCGATACTGCATCATCAGAGAATTCCCAGATTTTATTATTAGCAATAATCCGGCTACAAACAGGGAGATCATCATTATTTTCTCCTCCCCATCTGCCAACAGGCCGGAAGATCAAACCAAATCGTTTATCATCCGCAAAATCTGTTTTTAAAAACTCGATTAGCTTTGGTACTTCTTCAAGATTACTATCATCGAAGTTTACACGAATAGTAATCTCAAATTGGTCATCCATTTCTTTAATTGCGTGAAGGTTTCTTATAATTGTATCAAAGGTCTTGCCGCCACCGGCAAAATGTCTGCGACTGTCATGGACATCAGCATTCCCATCAATGGTAATCATAAATTGCCGGATCTCCCAAGAAAGTAATTTTTGAAAAACCTCTTTGGTTAGTAAATATCCGTTCGTAACAAGGTCGCATGCATAATGAATATGGTTTTCTTTGGCACTTGCTTGGAAGGAAAGGGAAAGTTCTTCTATGACATCTAATGATAGCAGGGGCTCACCGCCAAACCAGCTAATATTTAATTGCGAGAGATTTGTAGCCTTTTCTTCAACTAAGGCCTTAAGACCATTAATGGTTTCGCGGTTCATTTTTCCGCGTTCAAACGATTCATAGCAATATGTACAGCGGAAGTTGCAGGCTTCTGTTGGCAATAGTACAAGGTGCATCACATCTGTCCGGTGAAGCGATTGATGCAGATACTGCGCTCGTCTTTTCTCGTCAACTTGGCTGGAAACCAGAAAGCCATTATCAAATAAGTCTTTTTGAATAGCTGTTGCTAATTCTTTTGTCCCAGTTCGTTTGAGTGATGGTAAAACGTTTGCTTTTTCTTCCTCTGTAAAATGGACGATCGCTCCATTATAACTATTGAATAAAATTACCCCATTATCATCTGTATTTGCTAGGGCGTTAAATCTTGATGGAACATAGCTATTCTTATTCTCCATTGTATATTTCCCTTCTATCTATTGATGAATGAACGAGCAATACGTTCCCAGCTTTTTTTACACCAACCATTATCATATTTCTTCTAAATGAAAATTTCAATTGCATATCATAGTAAATATGTGAGGATACGTTTAAAAAACAGGTGTTTAAAAATGAACAGCCTTTATTATTAGATAGGATTCTTGAACCTTTTAACTCACGTGCCAATACTCATAAAAATAGAACCAGAGGCTATCGGAGCCCTGATTCTCAATTTTTATACTATTGATTTTCTTATTACTGAAGTGCAGGTCTATTTGGATCTAGAACTTTATTACTTTCAAACAAATCTCCAAGTCTTTCCGGGAATTGTAGCATGGCTTGCCCATCTAATGGTCTTCTGGTCATCTGGAAATACTCAGTTCCTACTTGCATCCAAGGGCTTTTATATACACCGCAAAAATAATCAAAGCCACTGTCTTTTAAATATTGATATTTTTCACTGTCGTAAACTTGATGATCTTCAATATCACTTCCAAATGGGTAAATATAAATATCGGTAGGTCCGATTAATGTCCCGACCTCTTCTTGCCAACTATTGGTATCACTCACTAGGAATGAATAATCATATTTATTCATATCGCGATGACCATAGCTATGGGAGGAAAATTCCCAGCCCGATTCCTTCAGCACTTTGACAACTTCTTTTACTACAGTTTTATCCTGTTCATAGGTTGGTGAGTTTGAATCCTGCGTTCGATAGCCTAAAACGCCTTCATAGCCTGTTATGGCCAAAATTCCTCGCGCCCCTTTATAAGAAAAATCAGGATGCTCTGCAATAAATGATTCTAATACCGGGACTAAATCATAGTCGCCAATTGAAGTGGTTCCATCATGATGTATCATTTCAGTAGTGGGTCGCCCGTTTTCATCGATAACGATTTTGGAAGCAAAACCGTCCCCATCCATATAATTATAATAGTTTACATCATCCTGAGAGAGGACAAATGGCTTTTTATCAGGTGGTAGCATAATATCACCCGGAACAAATTGTACTGACCCATCCGCTACTGTCTCTTTTCTCGCTACATCATGGATACTAACAAGTACATAGCCAGCATGATACATTTCTGTCATCATCTCTTTAAACTCAGAGACTGTCGTCATATAATAATTGTACCCATTCGAATCAAAATCTCCATCAAAGGCTTTAGCTGTGTCTGCAATGAGTGAATGGAAAAATA
>JAQSXG010000421.1 GCA_029256785.1 Neobacillus sp. | reverse complement strand
ATATTAGAGTACGGGGGAACGGTTTCCTTTATAATATGGTTCGTTGGATGATAGGAACCTTGATTGAAGTTGGCTTGGGTGATATGGACGCCATTGAGATTCCTAACATTATAAAGGCAAAGGAAAGAAATCAAACAGGAAATCTGGCAGAAGCATGTGGGCTTTACTTAGAGAGGGTTACATACTAATTGTGACCATCAACAATCATAGGGTTTATTCTGGAGGATATGATGAATTCAATTACACTTACGAAAAAGCAAGCGAGACAGTTTATATTAATCAAGCAAGGATTGATAGGTGATTATAAATTCGCAGGGAAAGATGGGGTTTTAGAATTTGTAAGACAGGCAGGATGTGTCCAATATGACCCAATTGATGTCTGTGGTAAGAATGCAGAACTGGTACTTCAAGCAAGAGTGAAAGGATTTACGAAGAAAATGCTCTATGACCTTTTATATCTTGACCGACAGCTGATTGATTATTTTGATAAAAACCTTGCCATACTTGATGTAAAGGATTGGCCTTATCTTGAATGCATACGTGAAGCGAACAAGCAAGGTGGTCGTGGTAGAGAGGAAGTAGACCAAATTCAAGCAGAGATTATGAGTATCATTGAGGAGAAGGGTGCAGTATGCTCAAAGGATATTGGTTTTAAGGAAAAGATAGACTGGTATTGGAGTAGTACAAATTTATCCCGTGCAGCATTAGAGACTTTATATTTTAGAGGTGACTTGGTTGTACACCATAAAAAGGGCACCATAAAATATTATGCTCTCGCAAAAGATTATATTCCAAAGGAACTGTTAGAAGCTCAGGATCCATATCCAGAGGAAATGGACCATCTAAGGTGGCGAGTCCTTCGCAGAATATCTGCGGTTGGCTTACTTTGGAACAAGCCATCCGATGCATGGATTGCTTTATGGAATTTGAAGTCAAAGGAACGTAATGAGATATTTAGCGGGTTACAAAAGGAACATAAGATACTAGAGATAAGTGTTGAGGGATGTAAGGATAAGTTCTATTGTATGGCCACGGATTATCCAATCATCGATGTGGTGCTGGCAGAAACAAAGTTAAAAAATCGGACAGAATTAATAGCCCCTCTTGACAGTATGATGTGGGACCGCAAATTAATTAAAGAATTATTCGACTTTGAATACAAATGGGAAATCTATACACCGGAGGAACAGCGAAAGTATGGATATTATGTATTGCCCATACTTATGGGTGAACATTTTATTGGAAGAGTAGAGGTTGTTGCTGATTCAAAGAAGAAGATACTTATGGTGAAGAATATCTGGTTCGAGAAGAACATCAAGCCTACCAAGAAGATATTTGAGGACCTAAACCGGTGCTTTAAGAGATTTATGAAGTTCCATGAGATGATGGATATAATATATGATGACAAAATTAAAGTAATAAAATAATCCATGAGATGATGCATTAATTTATGATACCAAAATCGAAGTAAGAATATAAAAAAACCGGATAAAAATAAAAGACATTATAGTAAGCAAATAAATCAAAGAAATAAAAGACATTAATCTGCAATATGCTATAGAAATTAAAGTGGCAGCAGGGGAGAAAGATAAGGTTCATGCAATTCTTTCCTTAGGAATATGCCTATGAGCGAGAAAGGATAACTGATGTTTATTGCAACTGTAAAAATAAAAATCCATACCCCTTGGGTACACTCCTTAAAAGAAAAACGCATGGTAGTGAAAAGTATCTGTGCCAAGGTTCATAACAAATTTAATGTAACCATCGCAGAGGTAGAGGAGCAGGACATTCATCAGATTGCTGTACTTGGCTTTGCTGCGGTGGCAGGGGATAAAGCACAGGCGGATAGTATTATGGATCATGTACTAAATTTCATCGAGGGAAATACAGAGGGTGAAGTGGTAAGTATAGAAAGAGAAGTAAGATAAGCTGGCTATTTACTTTAAGGAGAAAAGCTCGGATGGAAGTTATAATTCGTGAATACCAGGAAAGGGATACCCCTTCCCTGATGGAGATATGGAATAATGTGGTGGTGGATGCCAATGCTTTCCCCCAGGTGGAGCAACTTAAACTGGAGGAAGCGAAGAAGTTCTTTGCAACTCAGACATTCACTGGGGTTGCTACTATTGGGGAAGAAGTAGTGGGATTATATATCCTTCATCCAAATAATATAGGTCGGTGTGGGCATATAGCTAATGCGTCCTATGCTGTTAAAGTAGGATACCGTGGTCAGAAAATTGGAGAGGTTTTAGTACGGGATAGCCTTAACAGGGCTAAGGAATTTCAGTTTAAACTAATGCAATTTAATGCAGTGGTAAGTATTAATGAACCGGCGATTCACCTGTATGAAAAGATAGGATTTCAACGACTTGGTATTATTCCCGGGGGGTTTGTTCTTGGGGATGGAAGCTATTCAGATATTATTTTGTATTACATTGCTTTACTATAAAATCAAGGAATAGAACCATTCTTTCCCTATCAAAAATGTAACAAAACAATGAGTAACATGGTAATTTCAAAGAGTATTAGTTTTTTCCTTGAAATAGAGCTTTAGAAGCTTCGAGACGTGGAAGTGGAACGCCTAGCCTACGTCCATCGGTAAGTACATCTCTTGGAAAACTGTAGGTTGCATCATGGTAAAGATGCGCATCATCTGACATTGGCTCCATGATAGATCTTGGTAGATTACCTTTCGCCATGGCCAATTTCAAGACAAATCCTGGTAGCCTGGCAGGTAAATGCATTAATAAAATGGTACCAAGGCTCGTTTTGCCACCTTTTTCTCTAATCAACGGAAGGATTTCACGGACAAGAAGTATTACTTGCTTGAGATTGTCTGTTGAATCAAACACTCTATCAAATCCACCTACTTTCAGCGCTTGTGTTGACAGGCCTGCATTAAATGCAAAGTGAAACCATAGCCAACTACGAAAATCTTTTTTCTCAGATATTGTAAAGTTGGCTTTTTCAAATAGTGTTCTAACATTCTTATATCGTAGCGTTGCAGTAGTGTCGCCAACGAATCCCATAAAAATACTTTTCATAAAGCCACCCTTCAAAGTATCGAAAGAGGTATATCCACCACCAGCACCAGGAAATCCCCAAACCAATTGATTTTTCGGTAACAGTGACTCTACTTCCTTCGGATCAACCCATAGATTATTAAACATCAATACGGTAGCTTTGCCTACCCTAGAAGCAATAAAGCGAATAACCTCGTCTAACTGGTTATGGTTGACACTGACGATAATTAAGTCGTAATCATGATTAGCTTCTAATTCTTCTCTCATAGTAATTGGCCATTTTCCTTTTACTAAGGTCCCTTTTTTATTTTCTCTGGCATCAAAGATTTCCAGATTCACTGTCGAACCATACTGGACCGCCCTCCCGGGTCTAACATAAAAATCCACCTTGTTTCCCGATTTTTCAAGGGCCCAAGCATACTGCGTAGCGATTACGCCACGTCCAAACATTAATATTTTCATAATATTCCTCCTACAAAGTTTTTTAATATGAAGCGATATATTTAAAAACATTGTATGATGCATTAATTATTTTGTCAACAAGTTTTTTAATTTAATGTTTTGTATTTAAAAACTATCCTACCTATGATATAATAATATTGCGAATATTTATAATAAATTTAAAATGTCACGCCTCTTGATTAGTATGAATAATATAGCACGGAGATGGGAGAATATATGAATAAATACGAAATAAGAACGCAGATAAAGAAAGATGCTATCATCAATGCATCCTTGATTCTATTTAAAGAAAAGGGATATACTAATGTCAGTATTAATGAAATAGCATCCTTTTCAGGTATTTCTACGGTGTCTATCTATAATTATTTTAATAATAAAGAGGGATTGGTTACGGAATGTACAAATATCCTGATGAAAGACATGATTGAAATGACAAGGGAGCTACTTGGTAAAAAAATCGGGTTTAAAGAAAAACTGTTACAAGTGGTTTCTATTTGCTCAGATGCACACCAACAGTTACTAGGTCAATACTTTTCCCCAGAAGCATTAAATGATAAAGTTCTAGTTAATTTGTATAATGAAAATGTAAATAAAATCCGAACGAATATTTTAAAGGAATTCATAGAATCTGGGAAAGAAGAGGGAGCAATTGAAGCATCAATTCCTACACCAACGATTATGGAATATATAAATGCCATCACAGAAATAAAGCTATCATGGGAAGAAACAAGTAATTTTAAAGAAAAAGGCCTCGAACTCTTTCATCTTATCTTATATGGATTAATCGGTCGTTAAAGTAGTAATTGTAGAATAATATACAGAGATTCCATTTGACATTATATGGAATTAAAGATAAAATAGAATCACTAAAAGACAAAAATTAAGCAGAAGGGGGTGAATTCAATGGGAGATAAGAATCCAAAAAAAGCGCCAAAAAAAAAGGGTTCCGCTCAAGCAACAACGGCAGCTCCAAGCTCAACAAAGAAAAAATAGCAAAAGAAAATTCCCTCTTTTGTAAGAGGGAATTTTTGTGCATGTTTTTATAGATAGATATAAAGTTACATAGAAATAACTACTTTTATAGTTTCATATTCTACATTTTATCATCAAAAAAGTTGAAAGAGTAAAACAATGAAAGATTAAAACAATGAAAGAGTAAAACAATGAAACAGTAAAACAATGAAACAATGAAACAGTAAAACAGTAAAACAATGAAACAATGAAACAGAAAAACAATGAAACAGAAAAACAATGAAACAGTAAAACAATGAAACAGTAAAACAATGAAACAGTAAAACAGTAAAACAATGAGACAGTAAAACAATGAAACAGTAAAACAATATAACAGTAAAACAGTAAAACAATGAAACAGCAAAACAATGAAACAATAAAACAATGAAACAGCAAAACAATGAAACAGCAAAACAATGAAACAGTAAAACAATGAAACAGCAAAACAATGAAACAGTAAAACAGTAAAACAGTAAAACAATGAAGCAGTAAAACAATGAAACAATAAAATAATGAAACAAGATAGACTGATAATTGCTGCAAGTTAAAGGAGGATGTTTTTAATGACCGTTATAGATATTATGAAGAAAAGATATTCTACAAGGAGTTATTTGGATAAGGAAGTGGAGAAGGATAAACTTCTACA